>NZ_JBAKHU010000074.1:0-25824 GCF_036906895.1 Micromonospora sp. CPCC 206060 | reverse complement strand
CATCCGCGCCCTGGAGGACCAGGCCGCATAACCGAGTCCTCCACGATTCCAGGGGATTGACACGACCGTGTTCTTCCAGGTGAGCCATCGGTGGTAGACCGGCTTGAGGTAGGCGAGCGCGCCGTCGACGGTGGGCGGTGCCCATGGCTGGGCCAGGTGGGATGCGAGCACTGAGACCGGGTGACGCTTGATGTGCACGATGGTCGCTTCGGGGACCAGTTCCCAGAGGAACTCCATGTACAGCAGGTTGAACGGTGTCTTCTCGCACCAGGTCGGCTTGCCCGCGTCGGCGGCTGCTCCGCCGAACATGGTGTCGATCAGGCCCCGCAAGATTCCGAGCAGTTCGCTCCGGTCGCTGAAATACCTGGGAAGTGCCCGCCGGCGGCTCAGCGGCTCGAACGGTCCGGCAGGCCGGTCGGCGTTCCCGAAGCCTTCCGGGGGCGCAGGTTCGTCGTATGTGTACGCGATCAACTGCGGCCAGAGCTGTTGCACCGCGTCCCGGTAGCGCCGCTCGCCGACCAGCTCGGGAACGGTTTTGCCGCGATCGTCGCGCCGGCCAGGCACTCGTACGGTGAGGAACTCGCTCAGCCGGTGCAGGGCGTCCTCACCGACGGTGGGGTCGTATCGATCGGTGAGCGCGTCGGCCAGGTCCCGCAGGCCACCCGGGTCGATGAGAAACTTGGTCTCCATGGGAATCCGATGGATCAGCGGATGCTCGCCGATGATGTCGGCGATCCGTGACGTTCCCGAACGACCCGTACCCGCAACGAAGATCGGTGAGGGGAAAGGCATGGCGAGCAGTCAAACTCTCAGCCCGGCGCCTGTGCAAGCCATTTATCCCCTTCACCCGCTGCTACGGGCCGGACCCGCACCCGCCGCGCCGAGTGCGTGCCGGACGGCCGCCTCCAACAAGCGAGCAACGAATTATCGAAGCTTCCCAACGCGTCGCATCCCTCGCACACTGATGTACTGATCTCGGCATGAGAGCGCACGGGCGCGGCTCCGTCATGCGTTCGGTCGGGGGCGTTCGTCGACTCGGCTCCGCACGCGGTAGCGACGTGTTCGGGTGCCGCCTTTGACTTTGCGTGCCGAATCGGAGGCTCAGCGCAGGGCGATGTGGGCGTCGGTGAGGAAGCGGTCGCGGTCGTCGCCGTGGGCGATTGCCGCGCTGTAGACGGCGTTGATCGCGGCGACCAGCGGATCGTCATCCGCCAGGGCGATCAGGGCGGGGAACGCGGCGGCCTGCTGGAGCATCTCGGTGACGCCGCTTGTGACGCCGAACGCTTTTGGGTCTGGGCGGAGCGGGACGGTGGTGTGCGGCACCTCGGGATCGGACAAGAGCCGGTTGAACGCGGCGGTGCCGCTCTGCTCGGTGATGGATCGGGGCAGCGGGTGGTCGGCCTCGGCGTCGGCGAGCGCATCGGCGATCCACCCGATCTGCTCTAGCCCGGCTACACGCATCGCGCGGCGGGCCGCCCAGCAGGCTGCCTCCCGCTGGCGGGCGGCGGGCAGCGCGTCGATGCGGTCGAGCAACGGGCGGTCGATCCGGGCAAGGGACCGCGCCTGGCTGAAGCGCCTGCGGACACGATCCGACGGCGGAGCACCTCCCCACTGCTCGGCGTCGCGCTCGGCCTGCAGACGGCGGGTCTTCTCGGCCAGCGCGGTCGCCTCGGCGGCCTGCTCACGCAACGTCTCCATCCACGGATACGACCCGGCGGTGTCGAGCAGATGGTCCCAGATCAGGCCGAGGGCGAAGGCGTGCCGGCCCAGCACTCCCTCGTGCCGCAGCGTGAAGCCGTCGGGGCCGGACGTCAGCCGTACGGTACTCGGCTCGCCGTCCGGCAGCGTGGCCAGCGGACGAGGGAAGATCGGCTCGTCGGCGGTGGCCCACGACCACTTGAGAGTCTCGCCGTCGACCCGCTCCAGCCGGACCTCCAGGTCGCCAGCGGGCAGCACTCCCACCGAGACCTCGACCGGCGCGGGCCGGTAGCGGATCACCGCCACCCGGGACAGACCGGTGTCGTCCTCGTACGGGTCAGGTGGCAGCGGCGGCAGGATGGCCGGACGGCCGGACGGGCGCGGTACCAGTGACAGCATCGCCCACTCGGCGGCCTTCGCCGATTTCTGCTCCCAGTCGCGGCCTCCCGGGTCGGCTAGGACGGTGCGCCATGGCGTCTCCTCGGACACCGCCCAGATGTGCAGCTCGTGCCGCTCGGGTGGGTCGTCGTCGGTGCGCACGGTCTCGTGCAGGCGGTCGCGCGCGTGCACCCGCACCCGGATCAGCCCGCGCGGGACGGCGACGTCGGTGAGGGCCTCCGCAGTGCCGCCCATCAAGCCGATGACCGACAGCCGACCGCTGGGACTCCAGAGGGTCGCCTCACTGATCGCGTCCCAGCCGACGTCGGCCTCCGCCGGAGGCGCGGGCAAGACACGGACGCGTGCTTCGATCCAGCCGGTGTGTATGCCGCAGAAGCCGGTGAACTGATTCGGCCCGCCGACGTGCAGCAGGTCGTCGCCGAGGGTGTAGATCTTCACGCCGGATGCGCCCGGCACGGCGGACACCTCGTATTGGCTGTAGCTGACGAACAGCCGCGCCCAGTCGGTCACGGATGCCGGAGTTCGATGATCTGCGCCATGCACATCGTCCACTTCCAGATCCTACGGCCGTCGTCATCGGACCTACGAGGCACGGGATTGATGGGAAGTCCTTGCCGGTGCTGCTGTCCGGCCAGGCTGGGCGGCCGACCCGGTGCGCACAGGCGTCTGTGACAGCAGGTTTGGTGACGCAGCCGTTGAGGACTGACTGGCCTGAGGCGGGAAGCGGGCCCGGTGCCGCGCTTTGTCGGCGGCATGAGCGGCGGGCCAGACGAAGCGCGATACGAACCGGTGTGGGCAGTAGTTGACGGCGATCCGCTGCCGGGTGAACAGGCGACGCTGCGGGACTACTGTTGCTCCGCATGACCCACGGCGAGATCGAGATCACCGCGGAGCTGGTCCGGGATCTGGTACGCGACCAGCACCCCGACCTCGCCGATCGCCCGGTTCGGCTAGGCGCGCGTGGATGGGACAACCAACTGTGGCGACTCGGTGACGACCTGGCCGTCCGGCTTCCCTGGGCGACCGGGTCCGCAGACGCGCTGCTGCGCAAGGAGTACTCCTGGCTGCCCACGCTTGCCCCGCGCCTTCCGCTGCCGATCCCCGTCCCGCAGCGACTCGGCGAGCCCTCCGAACGGTTCCCTCGGCCCTGGCTCATCACCACCTGGGTTCCGGGCACACCCGCCGACCGGATCCCCGTCACGTGTGCGGTAGACGCGGCCAGAACCTTGGCCACTTTCCTGACGGCTCTTCACCAACCCGCCCCCAGCGGCGCGCCCGCAGGCCGGGACCGCGGCGGGCCACTGGCCGACCGCGCCGACCAGTTCGCCAAGGGGCTCACCTCCGCCAGCGAGCGAGGGCTGATCAACGACCCGGACGCCGTCCGCGCCGTCTGGCACGACGCGGTCACCGCGCCTCAATGGACGGGCCCGGCGCTATGGCTCCACGCCGACCTGCACCCGGCCAACGTCCTCACCGCCGACGGCACCTTCTGCGGCGTGATCGACTTCGGCGACCTCTGCGCGGGCGACCCGGCATATGACCTCGCCGCAGTGTGGCTCCTGCTACCGGACGACACCACCGACCACTTCTACGCGACCTACCAGCCGACCCCGGACACCGCCACCATGCGCCGCGCCCGCGGCTGGGCGATGGCACGCGCCCTCGGCGGCATCCTCATCGGCGACGCCGGCGTCCACGGCCGCCCCGGCGGCAAGCCCACCTGGGGCCCACCCGCCCACGCCGCCCTGCAACGCCTCATCGCCACAATCCGCTGACCCGCCGATCACCACTGCGTCCGACAGACCGGCGTGATCAACCATCCGCACATCGGCAGAGTCGCTCCTCGCCACCGTCACGTCCCGGATGCCACGTACGCGGCGAAAATGTAGGTGGGGGCGGTCGAGGTTCTTGCGGGCTCGGTCGTAGCGCATGGTGGTGCGGGGATCGGCGTGGCGGGTGGCGATGTGCACGTCGCGGAGGCTGACGCCCGTGCACCTGACCATGGCGGATGCAGGGGCCGGGCATCATCTTCGTATGGCAACGGACGAATCCCGAATCATCCTTGTCGACGATCTACGCTCGTTCGTTGACGGCCGCAGCGCGGACGTGGCCCGTACCAGTGCAGCCGGAGTGGAACTTCTCGAGCATTGCCGCGATCAGCGGCTGGACGAGCTATGGCTTGATCATGACCTTGGCGAGGACGACACGATCTGGCCGGTCGTCGAGGTCCTGGAGCGCGCTGCCTTCGACGGCCGACCGCTCGATGTCGGCGTCATCAACATCCACTCCGCCAACCCAGCCGGTGCCACGAAGATGGCCCAGGCTCTCCAGCGTTGGGGCTACCGCGTCCACATTGCGTCGGGCTCGGCGGACGTCGCCTACCTCGACAGCCCCACCGCGACGGAGTGACCAGCGACCGCACGCCGCCCAAGAGGCTTCGTCAACCCAAGCGCCTCGCGGCGGATGAGGGCGCATCGAAGCGCCGGGATGGCCGAAATTGTGGCGGATGAGCTGGACCGTCACGAGCCTGGGCAGTTCTATCGTGACCGGATGCAGACGTTCGAGGTCGACCGGGTCGACCGCATCGCCGATGTTCTATCCGGTGTCGCTACGGCGAAGGGATTGATTGGCTATGGTCCCCTCGCCAGGCGGGTAGACACGCGACCAGATTTCCTGAGCCAGCCGCTCGGCAAGGTCTCCCGTCGAGCGTTCGACAAGGGGAGCCCCTGTGGAGCGCCCTGATCGTCTCCCGCAGCACCGACCGGCCGAGTTCCGCTTTTACCTTGTACGGCTTGGCGCGAAAGATGCGGCCCGAATACGCCTCGCTGAGCGACGACGAACTGTGGGCACAGGAACGCGAGCGCTGCTACGGGGCAGCGTCCTAGAGGTTTCAGGGTCCTGGAGGAAGAGCGGGCGGCCAGGAGTCTTATCAGGTTGCCGGGCACCGGGCCGCCTGCGGTACACCGGTCGACGGGCTGCAGACCAGACGAGACGATGCGGATTTGCGAGTGCGCCTCGCGCCTGGCTCGCGGCAGGATCCGGATGTTTGATCGAGGTGTATCGGTGTTCAGCCGGTACTGGCCTGCGAGCAGTAGGTCACGTGTGGGGATGGTTGGTGATGCCGTCCAGGATGGTGATCAGGTTGTGGTGGAAGGTTTCCTCGGCGTTGAGGTGGGCGCCGTCGATGACGAGCCGGGCGACGGTGGGGTAGCGGCCTGTTTCGAGCATGCGTGTCAGGTAGGGGCCGAGGGCGGCCTGCCAAGCGGACACGTCGGTGCCGGTTGAACGGGCGGTGCGTCGCTCGGTGATCTCCCTGCGGAGTGCTCCGACGATGAACGCGTTGAGGGCGCCCAAGGCCCGCTGGAGATCGTCGATACCGCGCACGCCAGGGGCCTGGCTGAGCGCCGCCGCGGTCGATTCGCCCACGGCGAGCGCGTGAGGTCCTATGTGTGGCCTTGCGCCGAGCAGGTCGGCGAACCACTCATGATCAAGAGCGGCATCGCGGGTCCGGTGAACGATGGCCAGTACCGTGGCGCGCCACTCGGAGTGCTGGCCGGCCTCGGCGATCTGGGCGTACACGGCGTCGACCATCAGATCGAGCAGTTCGGATCTGTTGATCACGTAGTCGTAGAGCCGCATCGGACCGACACCGAGCTCTTTGGTGATCTTGCGTACCGATAGCCCGTCGAGGCCGTGTGCGTCGGCGATCCGGATCGCCGTGGCGGCGATCTTCGCGCGGCTCAGCGGCACCGGCGCCGCCCGCGGCTGAGGCTCGGGCCGTTCCCAGACGGGCAGCGGTGCGCTACCGTACGGCGTATCCATAAGATACAGCGTACGGTAACGGAGATGATGATGCGAATTGCGATCGCCGGTGGTGGCCTCGGCGGCCTGACGCTGGCCCGAATCCTGCACCGGCACGGCATCGGCGCGGTGGTGTACGAACGCGAGGCAAGCCGATCCGCGCGATCGCAGGGCGGCTCGCTCGACCTGCACCCGGAGTCCGGGCAACAGGCCCTGGCCGCGGCGGGTCTCGCCGGCCGATTCCGGTCCGAGGCACGGCCGGAGGGCGAGGAACATCGCATCCTCGACCCGGCCGGACGCACCCTCGTGCACCACAAGCCACAACCCGGCTCATTCTCCGGACGCCCCGAGGTCGACCGCAGCGCACTGCGTGATCTTCTGCTCGATTCGCTCCCCGGCGACGCGGTGGCCTGGCAGCACCGGCTCGTCGCGGCGACGCCACGACCCGACGGAGGGTTCGGGCTCATGTTCGATGGCGGCCACAGCGCCGACTGCGACGTCCTCATCGGCGCGGACGGCGCACGCTCGGTCGTCCGATCGCTGCTGACCGACGCGAGACTCTCCTACGTGGCCACCTTGGTAGAGCTGAACATCAGCGACGCCGACCGGCGCCACCCGGATCTCGCCGAACTGGTCGGCCCCGGAAACCTCTGGTGCATCGGCGTGAACCAGATCCTGGCAGCGCAACGCCTCGGCGACGGCAGCATCCGAGTCGGGATCTCCCTACGCGCGGACGATCGCCACATAGACACCTACCGCAGCAAGCGCGCTCTGCTGGACATATTCGATGGCTGGGACCCCCGCCTCACCGCACTCATCGAAGCCGGCGACAGCCCGCCGACCCCACGCAGGATCGAGGCGATGCCCACCGGTACACGCTGGACCCACCAGCCGGGCATCACCCTCATCGGTGACGCCGCGCACCTCATGCCGCCGGTCGGCGAGGGCGCCAACCAAGCCATGCTCGACGCCGCCGAACTCGCCGCCGAACTCGCCGCCGAACTCGCCGCCGAACTCGCCACCAACCCCGCCGACCCCGACTCGGCGATCCGGACGTATGAGGAGGCAATGTTCACCAGAACCCACCCGATCGCCGAAATGTCCGCACGAGTCCAGGCAATGATGCTGTCCCCCACCGCAGCCGACGACATCATCCGCTTCTTCACGCCGCAGCCCACCGAGCCGGCACCCGCAGATTGACAACGCGCAACGCAGCCGGCCTCGCCCTTGTAGACGCTCCTGCCGTGGAGGATCGGACGTCCGCTCATCGGCCAGGCCCGCACCGACCTACTCAACTGCATCCACCAACTGCTGCTGGAGTTGCTGCCCGGTGGGGCGAAGAAGTTCCTGTCCGCCCTGACCGAGCTCGTCGAAACCACCGGCAGCAGTCTGCAGGACCTCAACGGCATCGGCTTCTCCGGCGCCGCCCGCCTGATCGGCGACATCGGTGACATCAGCCGCGTCGCCAGCCGTGGGCACTTCGCCTCCTGGAACGGCACCGCACCCCTGGACGCCGCCCTACACGCCGAGCCGACCACCATGGACATGATCCGCCTCGTGCTCTTCGACGAGGAGACCCGCCACGCCGCCGAGCACGTCTACCAGACCTTCAATCACGGTCGGTGACACCTAGCAACGCGGCAGATCCGGTCCGCCGATCGTGGTTCATGCCGCCGCTCAACGAAGGGGTGTCGTTCTCTGTGCCGCACCCAACCGGCGATCGATTACGGGTGTAAAGGGTGACAGGTACGTCCCGGTTCGACCCGGCGGGAACACAGCGTGCACCACAGAGCCGGTACCGTCTCGTGGACTGTTGCCCCGAAGACGACCGGGTTCGCGTCGGCAGCTTGCGTCGGGGTTCGAGTGAAGTATCGGATGATCCACTCGTCTCTGTCCTGGGGCCAGGCGCGAAGTTGGGCCTGGACGGCGACGCCGGCGTCCTCGTCCAGCCACCACAGCTCCGTCGGGCCGGTCGCCTCGGGTACGCGTTGCGGTAGACGCCGCTCGTCTACTACAGGGACGACCTCACGCGCCGTGTAGCAGGTGAAGGTCCGGTGGAACCAGCCGCTGACCGCCACGAGCAGGGCGTGGCTCTCCAGACGCTGATCGACGGAGCGGTCAATGACGCGGTAGGGCCACGTGCCGGGTCCCATAGCGGTACGGCCGTCAGCAAGAACGTCGACGCCCCAGGTCCAGTCGCCGTCCACGATGCCGGTGAAGGCCAGCCCCAGCGGACTGCGATGAACCACCACGTCACCGTCGAGGCCGTATTCCATACCATTGGCGCCGATGACCGGGTACCAGAGGCCGCCGTAGCGCTCCTCGAACCTGACAATCGCTTCGACCAGTTCGCAGGGCGCCCCCTCGACCCGGTCGTTGACACGGAGAACAGCCATCGAGCGGATGTCGGTAGCGGTCATGCGCCGCGTTCGGCGGGACCGCTGTGCGAGAACTGCCCGGGCGCGTTCAGACAGGCTCGGATCATCAAGAACGTATACCGGGCAATCTACCACCGACTCACACCCGTGAGCCCGCTCGCGGCGGTGTCCGGAACCCAATAACGCACTCCGTTTCGGCAGGCTCGCGTGCCGGGCGGCGCCATAGGTTCGTGACGCCGGAGCGGCGGCAGAGGAGCATGCTCTGCCAGCTAATTAGTGCGGTGTCCATGAACGTTTGCCGGGTTGGTGACACGCCGGGTGGCGTCCGGCAGGACAGGGCGGTGTGGTCCCACCGCTCGGTAGCGGTTGTCTTCGTTGCCGAGGATGGGGTGGGTGGGTTGGCTGATCCGGTACGGACGCGGCGGTTGTCGGATGACGAGGCCGCCGGTTGCTGCAGTTGGTCCGTCGTGGCAAGCATGACTCGATCCGGGTCCGTCGGGCGTTGGTGATCATGGCGTCGGCGTCTGGTCGACCGGCGCCTGGGTCACGTACCGGCAGACTCTGACCGCGCTCGCCGCCCGGCTCGCCGGTACCCCGGCCGGCTACGACGTCGCCGCGCTGGGCACCGACGTCAGCACCACCGCAGTGGCCACCGGGGCCGGCACCTGTCCACCCTGCGCTCGGCACTGACCTGGTGGCGTGCGCCGGCCGGTTGGATCACCGGCGGCTGCTCTGCGGGCTGGGTCTGGCCGAAGGTCACCGTGGACACCGCCAGGGCACTCACCCTCGACCAGGTCGCCGCGTTGTGGGGCCTCGACGCCGGCCCGCGCGACAAACGCGGTGGCAGTCCGACACTGGCGGGGGCGCACTACGCTGCGGCCCACTTCATCGAAAGGAACAACCATGCGCAGGACGCTGCTGCCGCTGGCCGCGCTCGCCCTGGTCCTCGTGGCGGGCGGGTGCAAGATCGAGATCAACGGCGGCGCCACGCCGGGCCCCGGCGGTACGACCGTGCCGTCGGACTCACCGGTGGCCGACCCGCCGTTCGGCGACGGCAGCAGCGCGAACGACAACGTCTCGCCGCCCGCCGCGCCGCCCGCGAAGGTCCCCGCGCTGACCTGCGACCAGGTGGCCGAATCGGAGCTGGGCAGTACCAAGGTGCGGTACAACAACTACCCCGATCCGATCCCGCTGACCGAGGGGCGCTGGGCCGGTGAGGACGGCGTGGTGGTCGCCCTGCAACCGCCGTGCGCGATCGGTGACCTGACCGGCGACGGCGCCGCCGACGCGCTGCGCGCGATCATGCTCGACGGCGGCGGGACGGGCAAGTTCTGGGGCATCGTGCTCTGGCGCAACGTCAAGGGCGCCCCGGCCTATGTCGGCACGGTCGATCTCGGCGACCGCACCCCGATCGAGAAGGTCACCATCAGTGCCGGCCAGGCGCAGGTGGTCTACCTGACCCGACCCGACGACGCCTCAATGGTCGAGTTGGTGATCGAGCGGACGGCCACCTACCGGCTCATTGACGACAAGCTGGAGGAGATCGGGTACGTCGACAAGCCGCATTCCTAGTCCGCGCTGACCCGGGGGGACTGAGTACTGGTACCCAGTCCCCCAGTGCGGTGTCCGTGAACGTTTGCCGGGTGGGGCGTTAGGCAGCTCTGGCTCGGGGGCGGCCCCAGCGGTGTTGGCGTTCGCTGCGGACTTTGGCGCGTTCGCGGCGTTGGGCTGAAAGGACGTCGGGGTGGCGGGCGTTGGTGTTGCGCCAGCGCAGATACGACTGCATCTCGCGGGCCAGGAGGGTGTGGTTGGGGTAGTTGGAGTTGGACAGGGTGAACGCGCGTAGCGGCCCGAACTGGGCCGTCGATCGGGTTGGCCCAGGACGCCTGGGTGGGAGTGAGGCAGAGTTCGACCTTGTTGCGGGCGGCCCACGTCCGGATCTGCGGGGTCTTGTTCGCCGACAGGTTGTCCAGTCACGTAGATCGGGGCGCCGTCCGGGCGGGCGGCGCGGATCGACTTAAGCGCGGCCAGGCTGTGGTCACCGCCTTTGCGGCGGCGCATCACGCCCCACAGTTGGTCATCTCCGAGGCTGTGGCAGCCGTGGAAGTAGCGGATGTCATGCGTACGCGTGTAGGTCGCCGGCAGCCGGTCCGGTCTGCCAGCCGGCGCCACCCGCTGCCGTGGTGCGGGCGGATCGACAGCGGCCCGAACTGGTCGAAGGCGAAGCACCGGTCCGGGAACCTGCGGGTCACCTCCTCGATGCGGTCGAGCTTGGCGTCCTTGTCCGGGTCGCGGGACTCCTTCCAGGTGCGGGTGCGCTGGAAGGAAACGTCGTGGTGGCGCAGGATCTGCCGCAGCCGTTCCCGACCGATGACCACCCGCCGGACCCGGTTGACGGCCAGGTAGTCGGCAAGCTTGCGCACGCTCCAACGCGTGAAGGGACGACCCAGCGTCTTCGGTCGGGTCGTGGCCGGTCAGGTGGATGTGACGTAACCCCGGACCAAAGGCGGCCACGTGTTCTGCGGTGCCGTGGTGCGCCTTCGACGGTGTGAAGCGGCCTTCGCTGACGGCGACGTCGTAGGTGCCTCCGCACGCGTACTCGGCCAGGATCCCGGTCACCTTGCGCTCAGCAGCCCAGGAGTTCGGAGGAGTCCACGAAGCCGACCGGGTCGGCGATCGCCGCGGCCCGGTCCTGTGCCCGGTCGAGATCGCGGCGCTCGGCGAGACGGCCGCCGGCGACGATGCGGACCAGCGTGCTCTTGCCCGCCTGACGTGCTTCGCTGATCAGTACGACGCGGGTGTCGGCCAGGGCGGCGTCGACCTGCGCGGCGGCGCGGCGGGGATCAGGTGCGGTGTGGGCATGCGTCATGATAAGCCGCTGCGGTTTCGATCTGCGCGGAGGCTGGCTTTCGATTTGCGGGTAGGTCGGTGTTCGGTATGCGGGGTTCCGGTGTTCGATTTGCGGTCGCCGACCGTGACGAGTCCTGGCGCGGCGGCAGCCCGCTCTGGCACGCGAGGAATCTTGACCGACGACGGAAGGTCATCGCTGTCGCTGGACCGTCACCCGGTTGCGGTCGTGCGCAGGTCGGCGACGAGGCGGTCGAGCAGGCGTTCCTCCATCACCGCTCGGCCGGCCTGCCGCATGGACTCACCCAGCGACTCGTCCCACCGGGTCCGGGCGGGCGTACCGATCAGTGTCGTGCCGGTGCCTGCCGCCGGTAGGTAGTCGGCGGCGGTCATCCGCCACGGGACCGCACCAGGGTACCGCCGGAGAGCCGCCGCAGTCAGTCGCACCCCGGTCCAGTCGAAGTCGTTGCGCCATCGGATCACGGCCCCACGGGCGGCGCGCAGCAGCGTGTGGACGGCGACCGACGGCACCCCTTCGGTGCAGATCAGCGGCGGGGTCCGGGCCCCGAGCGCGGTGGTGGCCGCGCGGAGCACGGCGGGGTTCTCGCAGACGTAGACCTCGTCGCAGACCACGGTCAGCGGTGCCAGGCGCAGTTGGTGCAGGGTGACCCGCATCGGCACGCCCGCCCGGGCGGCCTCGGTCAGCCACCGCCCGACCAGGCCGCCGGTGGCCGGCACGTTGAGCACCAGCACCTGGCTGGCGAGGTCGTCGGGGACCAGCCCGACCGATTCCCACAACGTCCGTTCCTGCTCCCCGTCGACCGGCGGCGCCGTCTGCTGCCACGCGGCGACGGCACGGAGGACGAGCCCACGCAGCGGCCCGTCGGTGAGGGCCTTCGTGTCGTCCAGCACCCGGTCGGCGAAGACCGGTATCGGTTCGTCGGCCGCGGGCAGTGCGTCCAGTACGCGGACCACGCCCTCGAACGGCAGCCCGGCCCGGACGACGCGGGTCAGGGTGCCGTCGCGGCGCAGGCCGTCGAGCCATCCGGCGTACCAGGCGGTGCCGGCGTGCCGGCTGCCGTTGGCCACGGCGAGGAGGGCGTCGCGGGCCACCGCCTCGCGTTTCAGGTCGGCCGGCCGGTTGCGCAGCGGGGCCGTCGCGGCGAGTACGTCGGTCAGGCCGACTCCGTGTGCCGCCCGCAGGTGCTCGTCCACCTCGGTGAGTCGTACGCTGAGTCGGGCCGCTGTGGCGGAGCGGTGGGTGCCGGTGATGCCGATGATCACCAGACGTTCGTCGTCGGTAGGGGCGGCCAGCGTCACGGTGGCGTCGAGCTGGCCTCCGGTGCGTTCCAGGCTGCGCCGGGCGGCTGCCAGCAACCGCCGCCAGCCGGGCTGCTCGACCAGTTCCGCCGCACTGCCGTGCCCGCCCTGCCGGTCCCGCCCAGGCTGCGCGGACAACGTCTCCTGACCGGGCCGGTCCGACGGTCGGCCGTCGCGCCCGCTGGTCATTCGCCGTCAAGATCGAGCAGGACAGCGGCTCGTTCGGGTTCCCCGCGACCTTGCGGGGCGCGGCGGGTCTCCGGGGAGCCGAGCGCACGAGCCAGCGTTCCGTCGAAGTCGGCGATGTTGGTCGAGCCGTCCCAGACCAGCAGCACGGTGGACACGGCGTGTTCCACGGCGGAGTGTGACAGGTCGTAGTGGGCGGCGCCGCTGACCGCCGGGTGGGTGGCCCAAAGATCGTAGCCGGTCATGAAAAGGTCCAGGTCGAACTGTTTCGCCAGGGCCATCAGTTCACCTCGGCCGGTGTCGTCCACCCCGGCGAACGCCTCGTCGAGGCCGAGTAGCCGGGGTGCGTCCGGCCGTGCCGAGCCGAACAGCGCGTTGGCGGCGGCGAAGAGCGGCAGGTGCAGAGAGACCGACTGCTCACCGCCGGAGAGCTGACTGTGCCGGGCGCGGGTCAGTGCCTCCGTACCGCCACCGGGTCGATGCAGGGCGAACGCGAACGTTCGCCACTGCCGGTAATCGAGGACGTCGCCGAGCAGTTCCCGGTACGGCCGCTCGGGGGCCGCCGCCCGCGCCGTCTTGATCCGGGCGGCGAAGTGCCGGCGCATGGCGGTGAGCTGAGCCGGTCCGAGCCGGGCCGGATCGCGTTCGAGCAGCTTGCAGACGTCACGTTGCTCGGCGTCGAGGTCATCGGCGAGCCGCCAGCCGACGCCGACGGTGAGGCCTGAGGACATCCGGCGGGCCCGCATCTGGCTGTCCATCGCCGCCACCAGGTCGCGGGCCTCGATGGTCCGATGATGGATCTGCCGGGCGAGCTGCCCGAGCAGGGCGTCCTCCAGCACCCGCTGCTCGGAGTCGGTCAGCAGTTGCTCCTGGTCGCGGCGCTCGCTGGCGATCCGGTCCGCGAAGTGGGCGACCGGGGTCAGCCCCTGTTCGTCGGCGACCCGGACCACGATCACTCCGTCGTCGGTGTCCCACTCGGGTCGGTGGTCGAGGCCGGCTGCCGGCAGTTGCGCCTGGAGCTCCGTCAGCGCGGTGGTCAGCCGGGTGGCACTCTGCTTGAGTGACGTCTCGGTAGGACTCAGCTCCCGGGTGGCGGTGAGGATCGCCTCGTGCAGGGCTGCCACCTGCGGATGCAGGTCCGAGCCGGGCTTGTCGCCGGGTGACTGGGCCGGCCAGCGCAGGTCAGTGGGGCAGCGAAGCAGGCCCAGCAGGTCGGGTTGGGCGTACGGACGCAGCCGCTGGGCGTCGTGCTGTGCCTCGGCGACGGCGACGATCACGGCCTGCTCGCCCAGCTCCACCCGGGTCGCCGCGGAGACTTGCCGTTCCCGGGCGGCGCCGAGCTGGGTGCGGGCCCGCTCGACGGCCTCCTCCGCCTCGCTGATCCCGTCGGCGGTCCGGGCCACGTCGGCCAGCACCCGCTCCGCGTCGGCACCCACGCTGTCGCGCAGGGTCCGGTACGCCTCCGCCTTGTCCCGGTGCCGGGAACGGGCGGTGCGCGCGCTGTCCTGCGCGACGGTGAACCGGTCGACCGCCTCGTCGTGCCGCTGCCGTGCCTGCTCCTCCTGCTCGGCGGCCCGCGCGGCGGCCGGTCGGGCGCTCTCCAGACGTACGCCCCGTTTCTCGAAGCGTTCCACCGCCTCGGCGGTGTCGTCGACGCGGTCAACCGGCAGCGACCGCTCCGCCGTCGTCCGCCGTAGGGCGGCCGATGCGGCGGCCCGCTCGGCCAGGCTCTGGTCGAGTCGGGCGGCGGCGGTCGCGCTGGCCTCCTGACGGGCGCGCAGTGTCGCGGCCGCCCGGTCCAGCTCACGCAGCGCCGCCTGGACCGGCGTGGGTGCCGGCAACTGCCCGGCGGCCGTGTCCACCGCCGCCAGCAGTGCCTCCACGGACACGCGGTCGCGGTCCACCGCGCCGAGGTCGGCGTCGATGCTCGCCAGCAGCCGGTCGCACTCGCCGACTCGTGCGGCGCGGCGGGCCGCTCGGGCGGTCGCGCCGATGTACTCGCAGGAGGGCTTGACGAACCGGCCGACGGCGATGCCCTGGGCGTACCGGCCGTCAACCCCGACGGTCACCGGCGTGGCGTCCTCCTCGGCGGATGCCCGCAGGGTGGCCAGGTCGGCCAGCGCCACCGAGGCGAGCACCTCGGTGATCCGGCCGGCGGGCACGTCGTCCTGCTCCTCGCAGACCAGTACGTCGGCGAGGGTGGCGCCGGTCGGCCGCCGGTGTGGCGGGAGCGGCAGCAGGTAGCCGTCCAGGTCGTCGCTGGCCAGCGCGGTCGCCGTGGTCTCGGGGGCCGGGTGCAGCCAGGCGTCCAGCAGCCCGGCGGCGTGCAGCGCCGCCTCGATGGCCGCCGCGTCCGCGCCGGTCACCGCCTCGCCGAAGCGGACCAGTCGCCACAGCGGTGCGCCGGCTCGGCCGGTGCGCGTCGCCGGCCGGGTCATCGGTACGGGCGGAGCGTCGTCGTGTTCGGCGGCGATCCGTTCCCGTTCGGCGGCTACCTCGGCGCGCCGGTCGGCGAGCGCCGCGCGCTGCGCGGCCAGCGCCGCGAGCCGGTCCCGCCCCTGGGCCACGGCGGCGGTGGTGGCCTGTGCGTACACCTCCCGCAGGGTCTGCGCGCCCGGCTCGCCGGTGGCGTCGACGGCGGCGGCCAGCGCAGCGGGTAGCTCGGGATGCGCGATGTCGGCCAGCAGCCCGGCGTTGCCCTGCGCCCACTGCCCGATCTGGGTGCGCAGCCGCGCGCGGGCCTGCTCGACGGCGTCCTCGGCGTGCCGCTCGGCCTGCTCGGCGTCGGCGGCGGCGGCCGTGGCGGCGGCTGCGTCGGCGGCGGCCCGGGAGTGGTCGCGTTCGGCCTGGCCGTGCCGTGCCACCTGCTCGCGGACGGCGCGTACGTCGTCGCGGCGTGCGGCGGCCCGTGCGGTGATCCGCGCCGCCAGGGCGTCCGGTGCGGCGTCGCCGGCGCTCCAGGGGATCCCGGCCGTCTCGGCGTCGAGCAGGAGTTCCGCGGCGAGCCGGTCGGCCACCGCCCGCGCGTCCCGGGTCGCCACCATCGCCCGTTCCCATTCGGTACGCCGTCGCGCCACCGCCGTCTCCTCGGCGGCGACGGCCTCGCCGGCCCGCTCGGCCGCCTCGGCCAGGTCGTGCACGTGCCGTTCCAGGTCGGCGAGCTGCTCGTGGGACTGGTAGGCCGCCGAGGCCTTCAGGCTGTCCAGGTGGGCGCGGAGCCGTCCGGGCTCGCCCTCGACGGCCCGCAGCCGCTCGCCTGCCTCGGATTCCGCCTCGGCGGCCGTGTCGGCCGCGCGGCGGGCGTCACCCAGTGCGGCCGACTGGGTGGCGACCGCGTCACGGCGGGCACCCAGGGCGTCGGCGGCCGCCCGGGCATGGGTGCGCAGGTACGTCGAGTAGACCGCCAGGAACGAGGCCGTCGCGCCGTCCGCCGCCACCAGCCCTTCGAGGGTACGGGCGACCGCCTCCATGTCGTCGAACGAGCGGGCGGCCTCCACCAGCAGGTGGTCCTCGACCGGACGCAGCCCTCGTTGCAACGTGCGGGACAACTCGACCGGGTTGAGGTCCTTGGCCAGCTGCGGCTTACGCAGGGTCAGCACCAGGTCCAGCAGCTGCTCGTAGCGGGCCGGACCGAGGCCGAACAGCCGGGCGTCGACGAGGTGCCGATAGTCCTCCGCCGAGTCCCGCACCGCGTCGGCACCCAACCGGTCGATCAGGTCGCGGCGGTTCAGCGGCCGGTCGTCGGCGTCCAGCAGCGAGAAGTCCACCCCTACCCGACCGTCGACCACGAAGTGCCAGCGGGTCACCCGGTCGACGTGCCGGTGCGCCCGTAACCCGATGCCGACCGTCACGTACCGCTCGCCGTCGCCGAACTCCATCCACACGTACGCGTGCGTGACCTCCTGCCCCCGGTAGAGCAGGTTCGACTTCATCGTCCGGTCTTCGCTGGCGAACGGGTTCAGCCGCCGGGGTTCGATCCGCCCGTCGAGAACGAACGGGAACAGCACCTCCAGCGCCTTGGTCTTGCCGGAGCCGTTCGGCCCGCGCAACACCAACCAACCGTCGACGAAGAGGAACTCCTCGTCCCGGTAGTCCCACAGGTTGATGATCCCGGCGCGGGTGGGGGTGAACCGGCGGACGGCACGTTGCTCGATCACAATCAACTTCCCGAGGTCAGGTCAGAAGAGGGTTTCGGTGGCGGCGCGGGGCTTGACCGCGGCGACGGTGTGGCGGTACCGGCCCACCAGCGGCCGGACGAGCACCCCGCCCGGTACGCAGGTGACCGCGCCGAACCGTTCCAGCAGCGCCACCGCCTCGGCGCGCAGCCGGTCCGGGTCGGCGTGCCACTGCGCCCCGAACGCGGTCCCGTACCGCTGAAGGATCTCACCGACGGCGGTACGCAAGAAGCTGTCGGTGATGAACGGCAGCCGGCCGGCGCCGTCGGTGTCGTCGGGGGCGCCCTCGTCCCCGGTGGTCCACGGCTCGGCCGGGCCGGCGTCGTCGAGGCGCACCAGGGTGGCCGAGGGCAGGCCGGCATCGATCTGACCCACCAGCGCCTGCTGCCGGCCGGACCCGTCAGGCGGGACAAACCGCCGTACCCGACGGCCATCCGGATCCACCACGCGGTCAGCCATCTCCACCGCCAGCAGCACTGCGGCCTGCGCCACCGAACCGGTACCCGGGAACCGCTCCCCGGTGAACCCGGCAGTGTCCACCAGCAGCACCCCCTCGGCCCGCCGCTCCACCCGCAAACCGGTCAACCGGGCCACATCGGCGGCGAGCGCCGACCCGCGCAGATGGTTGGCGACCACCGGATCGACGTCGGCGTGGTAGACGACCGGCGACTCCACCACCGCCCGCCGGGCCGCCTGGGCCGCCTGCCGGCGCTCGGCGTTGCCACTGCTGGTCATCGCCCGGCCGAGCAGCGCCGACACCGACTCCACGTGCTGCACCACCCGGGTCGGCCGGAACAGCGCGAACACCACGTCCCGCGCGACGTCGTACAACGCCTCACCGGCCCCGGGGTCACTGGCCCAGGCGGCGCTGGAACCGTCGGCCAGCCGGAGCACGCCACGCTCCTCCAACCAGCCGACCGCATCCACGAAAGCCCGCCGATCCGGACCGTGGTCCGCATCCAGCCCCAGGCCGGTGATCCGGTTCGCGTCGCCGGCCACCGAATCGGCCAACTCGCTGAGGGTGATCTGTATCCCGGCACGGCCCAGCACCGCCAGGCACAACGCCAGATACGCGTAGCGCTGCCGGTCGAACGGCCGCCCGGTTCGGGACACCGCCGGCTGGGAGCCGTCGAGCTGGTCCTTCGCCCGCACCAGCCGGGCCGTCGAACCGTGCAGCTCCAGCCGGTACCCGAACGCCTCGGCGAGATCCCGACGCAGAGTGGCAGCGAACCGCCGCACCCGGGGCAGCGCCCGCTCGTCGGGCCAGGTCGGCGTGATCAGCGGGTGACGCAGAATCAGCCGGACGGCCCGCTGGTAGTCCGCCAACTCCAGCTCCGGGACATCGACGGCGAACCGGTGGACCGCCGGCCGGAGCGCCGCCGAAGCCGCGGTCACGCCGACACCAACTCGGGACGGCGGACCGCGGTGTGCTGCGCGGCGGTGACCGTCAACGCGTACCCGTCCAGATGAAGCCGGCCCTCGACGGTGTGCACCGTGGTGAACCCTCCCGGCGTCGGGGTGAGGGTGAGCCGGACGCCGTGCGCGGCGGCCGCCAGCGGCACTGCGGCCGCGCCACCGACCCGGGCGGCCAGTGCGATGTCGAGCAGACGTAGCAGGACCTGCCTCTGCGCCCCGTCCAACCGATGATCGTCGACGCCCTCGGCGGCCAGAGCCGTCGCCGCGTCGGTCAACCGGCGCTCCCGGGCGAGTTGGTCACCGCGCAGCCGGTGCCGGCGGTCGTCGACCCGGTCCAGCCGGGCTGGCCGTCCCCGGCCCTGCCCCGGTGCCCGACCGGTGGCCACCAGCGTGCGGGACAGCTCCACCGCCGGCGTCTCCCACCACGACAGCCGAGTCGCGATCGCCTCCGGATCCGGGTACGCCACTCCGACGTGACGAGGCGCGCCGAGGCCGAACACGACGTCGAACAGGGCGTGCGCGGCCTCCTGGCTGCCGGCCTGGGTGAACCACGCGGCCAGGTGCCGCAGCTGCGACTCCCGGCTCACCCCGCCACGGCGTGCCTCGGTGACCCGGCGCAGCAGGGCGAGGACATCACCGATCGCGGCGATGGTGGCATCCGACAACCGGTCCGCCTCGCTGAGCTGCTCCGGACTTGGCGGCGCCAACCAGGACCGTAGCCCCGCCCAGCGCCGCCGCCAGTCATCCAGCCGCTGCATTGGGGTGTGGAACAGCCGCTCGTCGGCCTCGGCGGCCGCCTCGACCAGCCGGTCCAGCCCGGTCGCCTCCACCTCGTGCACCGCCGCACGCAGCCGGGGCGTGTACCGCTGCAACTCGTCGTGGAAGTCCCGCAGGTGAGCCAGCAGAGCGTCCTTGTGCGCGAGGAACGCCTCCGGCCGCACATCGTTGGTCCGTCCCAGATCGCCCAGCATGTGGTAGAACCGGGCGGCCCGCTCGGCGATGTCCGCCAACGCCCGGTCCAGCCGGTTGAACTTGCGGTAGACCTCCTCCGCATCCCCGGCCTCGTTTGCCACGGCGAGCGCGTTCAGGTCGGCCAGGAGATCGGCGAAGACCAGCCGGGACAGCGTCGAGTCGTCCATGCTCGCCGACAACACCGCCTCCACCGCCCGGTGGGCCCGGTACCCGGCCTCGGTGAACTGGTACACCGAGTGCCGGTTGCGGTACTCCGCCAACGTCGTTGCCCGGGAACCGTCCTGCCCCCGGTCGAGCACCCCCCACTCCACCAGGGCATCGAGCAGCCGCGGCAGCTCCAACCGCACCGGATCCGGGCAGTCGGCGTTCTCCTCGTGCAGCGCCGCCAGCGCCGCGGCCACGTCAGAGGTGTGCAGCACCACGTGATAGCTGGACCGCGCCGAGTCGAAGGCCCGCAGCAACCACAGGTAGGCGAGCCGGTTTTCCGCCGTGACGTAACCGAACAGCCGCATTCGGTCGTCCAGCCCGAAGTCGTCCAGGCCGAACGTGGACCGGGATGGCTGTATGGTCATCGTCTTCCTCCCAAAGGGGCGCGAACAGCCACCCACCCTACCCAGCCGGACCGGAAGGGCGGCCAGGCGCGCGGGGCACCGACGGCGACCGCGAAACCTGCGCCAGGGCTTCTCTGATGGCGAGGTGGGTCATGAAGTGGCCGGGGGGCGGCGCCGTGCCAGTGACGCCCTGACCGCCCGCAGCATGCTGGTCGCGATCACCTCTGGTCCTGGCCGGCGTCCTCATCGCCCGCCCAGACCACCCGACCCCACCGGCCCCGACGACTCAGTATTCAGGACGACCTCGCGCGGCAGGTACGCAGCAGTCGCAGCACCGTCGCCATGGTCGAACGTGGCCGTCAGATCGTGGACCGGGTCTTCTGGCTGCAGTGCGAGTCGCTCCTCAGCGCCCAAGGTGAGCTGATCACCGCCTACGACGCCTACCGGCAGATGGAGGCCAGACACAGCGTGGAGAAGGCCGAGGCCGCACGCCGGGCACGCTGGGGAGCGATGGCCGACAGGGTGCTCGGGGGCCGGCGAGCCGGAAGTCGAGATGGTGACCGGCGTGCTACCCGAGGACGATCCAATGGGAGATGATCACCCCGCCGGGACGGCCAGCGTCGCCGAGTAGGGGAAGGGTTCCGACACGATCGTCGACATGCGGCGGCGGAGCCTGTTGGCGTCGATCGCCGCAGTCGCCGCCGGTTCGGGGCTGCTGGGCCTGACACCGAGTACCGCGAGCCGGCGTATCGGTGCCGGCGACATCGCCCGCATCGAGGCCGTCACCGCGTTGTACCGGTCGGTGGACTACGAAATCGGCGGCGGGGCACTGTGTGCCGAGGTCGGCCGTTTCGCGGAGGCCACCTCTGTCCTGCTCGCCCGGGCCGACGCAGGTCGCTGGACCACGAACCTCGCCACGGCTGCCGCCGCCGCCCGACAGTTGGCCGGCTGGACCGCGTTCGACGCCAGCCGACACAGCGACGCCGGCCGTCACTGGCTCGCCGCCGAGCGCACCGCCGTCAGCGTCGGCGACCAGCAACTCGCCGCCCGGATCCGCTACTGCCAGGCCCGCCAGTTCCAGCACCTGCGCCACAATCACGACGCTCTCACCACGATCCGGCTCGCCCACGACGATCTCGGCCCCGAGGCCACGCCTGCCCTGCTGGCCATGCTGCGCGGGGCCGAGGCCGCCTCGCTGGCCGCGCTCGGCGAGCATGCCGCCGCATCCACCGTCCTGCGGCAGGCGAGCAGCCACTTCGAGGACATCGACCCCGCCCACGAACCGGACTGGATGCGCTTCTACGACCGCGGCGAACTGCTCGCCCAGTACGGTCGCGTGCACCGCGACCTCGCCCGCCACGACCGCCGCCACGCGAACTCGGCAGTGGAGTGGACCCAGGCCGCGATCAGTGCGTTCGGGCCGCAGAACGTGCGCAGTACGGTGCTCAACAGGATCGGCCTGTGCAGCGCGCTTGCGTTGGCCGGCGAACCGGACCAGGCCGTCACCGCCGGCACCGCCGTCATCCAGATGGGGCAGGCGCTCTCCTCACGACGAGTCCGGGACCGTGTCCGCAACCTCAGCAGAGACATTCCCCAGGACACCCGGCACAGCGGTCTCGCCGACCTCCGGCACACCATCACCCGCACCTTCCCGGCAACCGCATGACCGGCGACGGCACAAACAGCCAGGAAACCGGCGGCCGGTTCAGCGAAGCTCCGATGCGGCAGGCCGCGCGGCAGATTGCGGCACAACTCGGCGTGGACGGCGAACAGGCACGGCTGCTCCGGCTGACCAACAACGCCGTGTTCGCCCTCCCCGATGCCGGCATCGTCATCCGGATCACCCGCTCCCACCGGCTACGCGACCGGGTCGCCAAGGTGACCGCCCTCGGCCGCTGGTTCGCCCAGAACGACGCACCGACCATCCGACTCGCCCCCCGATATGAGCAGCCGATCGAGGTCAACGGGCTGCACGCCACCATCTGGACCTACCTGCCGCCCCGACCACCACCACCGGACGTCACCGACCTCGGCAGGGTTCTCCGCCTTTTCCACCAGCTCACCCCTTCCGACCTGCCACTACCGGTGTGGGACCCGGTCGGCGACGCCCGCGCCCGACTCACCGACGCAGAAGCCCTCCCCGACCCCGACCGGCGGTTCCTACTCGACTGGTGCGACCGACTCGAACCCCGCATCGCCGCGCTCAACCAGCAGGCACCACCCCGACTGGTCCACGGTGACGCACACGTGGGCAACCTGCTCCGCCGCCACGACGGCCGCGCCGTACTGTGCGACTTCGACGCCACCTGCCTCGGCCCCTGGCAGGTCGACCTCACCGCCGTACCGGTCGGCGAGGCCCGCTTCCGCCGCCCCGGCGCCCACACCCGCCTCGCCGCCGCCTACGGGTACGACGTCACCACCGACCCGGCCTGGCCGATCCTGCGGGAAGCCCGCGAACTGAAAATGATCGCCGCCGCCGTCCCGCTACTCGCCTCAGGACCCAACGTCGCACACGAGTTCACGCTTCGACTACGGTCCATCCAACAACGCGACGACACCGCACGCTGGACCCCGTTCGCCGATTTGTAATCCACCGCTGACAGCGACCGGTCGGACGGCCACCAGTGCGCATGGCTGGTGTGAATCAGATGCGAGGCCCTCGCGGATCCGTCCGAGGCTGGCCACGCGGGCGCCGGGGGCGAGGGGGTGAATCGTCATGGTTTGGCAGTGGAGTGGGCTGCCTTCTGCTGCATGGTCGAAAGGCGCGGCGTCCGGCCTATGTCGGCGGTAGCCTCGGCGGTCATGCCGACCGGACCTGCCGACGGGGCGCGGCTACCGGATGCCAGGCCAGAGAGGACGAGCGGTGCGGATCGAGTTGGTCACCGGCGACATCACCGACGAGCGGGTGGACGCCATCGTCAACGCAGCGAACTCGTCGCTACTTGGCGGCGGCGGAGTCGACGGGGCGATCCACCGCAAGGGCGGCTCGGCGATTCTGGAGGAGTGTCGTGCTCTTCGGGCCAGCCGGTACGGGCGGGGCCTGCCGGTCGGGCAGGCCGTGGCGACCACCGCCGGGCGGCTACCCGCCCGATGGGTGATCCACACCGTCGGGCCGGTCTTCAGCCCCGACATCGACCGCGCCCCGCTACTGCGCGACTGCTACACCAGGTCCCTGAGGGTCGCCGATGACCTGGGCGCACGGTCGATCGCCTTCCCGCTGATCTCCTCCGGCGTGTACCGCTGGCCGAAGGACGACGCCGTCGGTCAGGCGCTGACCGCCCTACACGCCGAGCCGACCACCGTGGACGTAATCCGCCTCGTGTACTTCGACGAACAGACCCGCCAGGCCGCCGAACACGTCTACCAGACCTTCAACCACGGTCGGTGACTTCTGGCGGCGCACGCACTCGCTTTAACGCGGCATGAGCGCGCATCGGTAACCGTACGCGTGTCGGGCAACCGATTACGGCGTTCGCGACGGCTCGACCGGGCGGCTGCTGGCGTTGTATGAGTTCTTGGCGGCGACCACGGCCGCCTGGATGTGCTCGGGGTCGACGCCGTGGATGTTGAGCGGCGGGTGCACACGCCGGACAAGTTCGGCCTCGATAGTCGCCGGCTCCGCGTCCTCCGCCCAGGTCAAGCGCAGGTGCGCGTACATCCACGCAGTCAGCCGCGCCTCATCCTCAGAGACCAGGACAACACGATCGGTCCAGGTCGTCCGGTAGCCCTCGGACACAAGAAGCCCGGCCAATGTACGGCGCAGAGTCGAGCTGCCCGAACGCCTCAGATGGTTGCGCAGGATCCGGCCCCGCAGGCTGGTCGCCCGTCCGAGATACAGCAGCCGTAGCGACGGGACGCTTTCATTCGGCGGCCCGGGGAGGTCGGGAAAGATCGAAGGACCAGCCCACCAGGCGTAGACACCGCTGCCACGGCTGAGCCGCTTGACGGCGACATCGAGTCCGACCGGCACGCCAGAGAGCAGCCGCAAGGCCTCTTCGACCCGGGCTCCGTCGGTTGGGACGTCGTCGGGTCGCGTTTCGGGAATGGTCATCGGGACCATCCTAGGCGTCCCAGGCGGCTCGTGGCCGGGGCTGCAAGCACACCGGATGCTCCACGCAAGGTTCGGCAGCGCCGCGGTCGGCGGCCATGGTTACTGACAGACCGATCAGCAGGCCGCGCACTGTCGGCGGCAAATCCGGATGTCAGACGACGACGGTGCCAGGCATCATCATCACGTGGATGCCCGTCGCACAACCATCCTGGTCGATGATCTCCGTTCGTTCGTGGATGGCCGTGGTGCCGAGGTGGCCCGGACCAGCGCCGCCGGAGTTGAACTCCTCGATCGGTACCGCGACCGGCGTCTGGACGAGCTGTGGTTGGACCACGACCTGGGTGGGGACGACACGATCTGGCCGGTCGTGGAGGTTCTGGAACGGGCTGCCTTCGACAAGTGCCCCTTTGACGTCGGCGTCATCAACGTCCACTCCGCCAATCCGGCCGGTGCCGCGAAGGTCGTCCAGGTTCTCCGGAGCTGGGGGTACCGGGTCCGTGTCGCGTCGGGCTCCACTGACGTTGGCTATCTCGACGGTCTCCCGTTGAGCTGACCGACTCGAACTCGCCGCCCGACGGCTGTCACACCCGGGGCGGCAAACCCGAGCGCCGGTGAGAGGCGTCGCGCTGACGCTGCGGCGACGTTGAATAATCCGCAGGTGGATGTAGCCGATCTGCTCGCCCGGGCTGCGGCCATGGTCCCCGCTGATGTCGTCAACGAGGCCGGCGCGACAGTGGTGGACGTCCGCGAGTACCTCGACCACGACGAGTGGGAGGTCGCGCTCGATCTCCTTGCGGACCTTGACACGGGTTGGCGACCGCCGACCGCGTGGTGGGATCTGCTGATCGACAGCGCCGAGCTGATGTGGCTCTCTGATGCCGCCGCGTGGTGCCGCTGGGGTCGGTGGGAGAGCATCCACGGGATCGTCCGCGCAGAAATGCGACTCCTGTCGCCCGCCGAAGGCGGACGGCGAACGCCGATCCCGGGCAAGGGCATCCTCCGACCGCTGTGGGATGTCGGCAGGCGCACGGCCGCAGGCGCCCCCGATCTGCTCGTGGCTCGCATCTGGGTGGAGTCGGCGCCGGCGTTGCCACCAGGCGCCACCGGGTCGGTCCGCCTTGGCCCGCTGTCTCCACCCCTCTGGAGGCACCTGCAACCGGGCATGACGATCACCATGCACGAGGGCCGGCCCACGGTAGGAACGGCCACCATCATCGAGACGTCGAATGCGCGCTGAGATCGGCACGGCCGAGGTGGGAACGATCGGGTGTGGCGACACCGCCTAGCGCGGTATCTGCAGCAGATTAGTGCGCCGTGGCCGGACATGAGCCGTCGATCGAGTGGATGGTTGCTCAACGGCGGTCGATGCTGACCTCTCGGAGAGGTGTGCAGGTCAATCCCTTACGCCGGCCGTCGAGGTCCGATACCGGCCGGCTGGTCAGGCTGGCGGATCGTCTCGAAAGAGATGCTCTTTCACACCTCGGCCGCCCCAGCGGGTCGCAACGAGTTCGGGACGAGGGCGGGTCGGCTTGGGCACCCAGCCGTGTCGTCTAGTGTCGGGCGCAGGGCTGTCCCAGTCGGCGAACCGCGCAAAAGGATCTGCGGCGCGATCAGGCTCATCGTCACACGGCTCCCGGACGACCATCGCTGGGTAAAAGCGCGTCTCCTGAGCCACCCTGCAGTCATCCGTCCGAGAGGCGACCACGGCGCCGCAGCCTTCGCAGGCCACACACGGGTTCCACCCCACCAGGGACCAGCAGCCCGTGCGAACAAGGTTGTGGACGAAGCGTGTTCCGCGTACGTCGCCGGGTGAGAGGACGAAGGTGCCGACGACCTGGTCACTGCCATACGCGGCCTCGTCGATCGCATAGGTGCCGGGGTCGAGGAGCGGCGGGTTCACGTGATGGCAATCCAGGAGCGACCAGTGCGGCTCCGCCGGCAGTTCCACCAACCGGACTGGGACGCTCAGCCTCGATCCACCGATGAATGTCGGGTCGGCGGGACCCCGGAGATAGAAAGTGCCCTCTGAG
>NZ_JBAKHU010000073.1:0-26599 GCF_036906895.1 Micromonospora sp. CPCC 206060 | reverse complement strand
ACTCACCCCATATCGAAATGATCAACCGGTGATCGCCGCCAACCGCGTCGGTGGATCGAGGCTGAGTAACATGGCCCAGCACGCCCTGCTACCGACTCGACGGCCGTCCCTGACTCGCACGAGCTGTGTGCCGGTGAGGACCGCGCCGAGCGCACGGCCGTTGCCGTAGCACAGGCCGTACAGCACCGGCACCACGAACAACAACGAGATCGCCAGCAGGACGACGGTCCCGCCAGACAGGCCCGCCGCGACGGACACGAGTGACACGACGACGAGACCCACCCCGACACCCAGCACGAACACCACGAAGTCGATGAGCCACGCCAGGATCCGCGCCACCTCACTGGCCTGGACGTACAGGGTGCCGTCGTCGAACTCCGCGAGCCGTTGGGCGGTTCGCCGTCCGAGCACACGCTCCGCGTGCTCCTTGGCGCTTTCCAGTGGGGTCAACGGCCAGCCTCTCCCGGGGACTGTCATGCGCTCTCCTGTCGATGGTCGGCATAGTGTGCGTCAGGTCCGGAGCGTGACCGAGGGTCCACCAAGGAGCCCCCCATCAGGCTCGGGCCGACCGGCGGCTGCGCACGATCAGGACGGCGGCGGCGACCAGCGCCAAGCCCAGGAGGATCAGCGGTACTGCGGGCATCGGCCACGGCGAGCGGACGTACTCTCTGACGATCACGACCGCGCGGTAGGGCTCATCGGTCGCGGAGCGGGTGAAGCGGATGTCGTCGGTGATCTGCGCCGGCGTGAACTCCCCGTCGTAGCGGGTCAGGAAACGCGGGCCGACCAACGCCGCGGAGAGCGTTGGGTACTGCGGGTCCGGCTTCACCTCGCCCGCGAACGTCAGGTCGGGCATGCTGCCCTGGGGCGCTGGATTGCTGATGTCCATCCGGTGGTCGGCGAGCACGTACAGGCGCAGCGGCTGCCTGTTCTCGGCCGTGGCCGACAGTCGCATCGGGTAGACCGGCGTGTCGGTCTCGAACGCCAGCCGCATCGGCGGTAGTCCGGCGGAGATGCTGCCGGAGGTCGGGGCGAGGCGCACCGCGACGATGAGCCAGCCTTCCGCGAGGTACGGTTCGAGCGCGCCTTCGAGGGCTGCGGGCAGGGTGAAGTCGTTGTCGCCCAGCCAGCGCGACACCGCGTTGGCGTCGGTGCCGGCGAGTTGGGCGACCTCGTAGGGCCCGATCTCGACGTGGTCGACGACGGTGGCGCCGCGGTCGGCCTGTGCGGGTGCACCCGCGCCGTCCCCGTCCACCGTCACGCGCCGCACCTCGACGTCCGGGCGGCTGATCCGGTCGAGTTCGGTGAACAGTTTCCCGTCGGCCACCTCGAACCGGGCGCGCGCGGGAACCGGCATCAGGAACGCCGCCTGGGTCGCCTCGGACCGCGCCTGCACCGAGAGGGTGATCGATTCGGTGCGGCCGCTCAACTCCACCAGCGCGGTCTCCTGCTGCGCGCGCAGCTTGTCGTTGGCGACGAACGCCCCACAGGCGCAGGCACCGGACCTCGTGGGATCGGCTGCCACCATCGTGGCGGCGAGCGCAACCACCATCGCGATGCGGGTTGCCAGACGACCGGTTGCCATGACCCGTCGGACGCGGTCGGCCGCGATCGGGTGCCGCCATCCGGCCGGGCCGTCGTGCTCCTTGGTGATCTCCAGTCGGGTCGACGGCCGGCCTGGTGCGGGGACTGTCATGGCGCTCTCCTGTCGTGTCGTCGGCATAGTGTGCGTCAGTTTCGGAGCGTGACCGGGCGAGGGTCCACCAAGGAGCGCCCCATCAGGCCCTGGCCGACCGGCGGCTGCCCACGATCACGACGGCGGCGGCGACCAGCGTCAAGCCCAGAAGGGCCAGCGGCATCGCGGGCATCGGCCGGTTCCTCGCTGAGACCGGCACCAGCCCAGGTGACGAAGCGTTGCGGAGTTGCGGTCCGAGGACGTTCGGTAGCGTTTGGCGGCCGAGTGTGGTTCCGCCTGAAGAACCTGTTGTGGTGCAACGAAAAGACGCAGCGACGCCGTATGACGTGGTCCTGAGTGACAAGGGCAGTCACCGGATAGGTGCCCTACGATCGGCGGTGACGGCGACGTAGGTGTGGGCGCATAGGCCGATGGCTATGTGTTGGCACCAGGCGTCGTGGCGCCGGACCTGGTAGTGGTCGAGACCGATTTCGGTCTTCGTGCTCTGGAAACACTCCTCGATCGCCTACCGGGTGCCGGCCACGCGGATCGGGGTCTCATCGTCGGTGTCGGCGTCTCGACGGCGATTACGAGCGCAAACATGTCGCCGTTGGATCTGTGCAGCGGACCGGTCGTGACAAGATGCTGTGCCTTCCGGCAGACTGTGCGACAACTCGACATCGATGGTAGCGACAGTCTGACCGTGACGTTTTACGAGGTGAATCGCGTGCCTACAGGCGTCTGCCAGTTGACGACCCCAAGACCGTCGGTATCGCGGCACATGGCGGCCTAGGTGATGCGGCCGCCTACCACCAACCGGCAGATGACCATCTTTCGAGTGCTGGTGGCCGGTACCTCGATCTCGACATTCGGTAGCTACCTCAACATGGTGGCCCTCAACGTCTTTGTCTACCAGGCCACCGGCAGTGCGCTGCAGACCGGCGTCTTCATGGCGTTGCGTCTCGGCTCGGGATTCGTCGCCGGCATGCTCGGCGGCACGGTGGCCGCGCGGCTGCCCCGCCGGCCCGTGATGGTCTGCGGTGACCTGACGCAGGCCGCCGTGCTCGTCGCGTTCGCCGCTGCCGGAGGGCGGGCGCAGATCGATCTGCTTCCGATCGTCGCCGTGGTCACCGGTCTGCTCGGCACCACGTCGTCGGTGCTCCTGCGCAGCAGCGTGCCTGATCTGGTTGGCGACCAGCAGCGGCAGGCCGCGAACGGACTGCTGGTGACCGGCCGTGCCGTCGCGATGGCGCTGGGCTTCGCCGCTGGAGGGGTGCTGGTCGGCTGGCTCGGTTACCAGGCGGCGTTCCTGGTTGACGCGGTGACGTTCGTGGTATCGGCGACCCTGCTGACGATCCTGCCACTGTCGTTCCCCGCCCGGCGCAGACGGGCCTCGTCTGCGGCTGGGGACGCAAGCCCGCGCCCCGGGCCGCGCGGCTGGTCCCGTCGGCAGGCCATCATGGCGCTGGTGGCCGCACCGATGATCCTGGTCATCCTGATCGTCCGGTCGGTCGACGCACTCGGCTCCGCCTCGCACAACGTCGGCCTCCCGGTCTACGCGACGCAGATCCAGCCGGATGATCCCGCCGCATTCGTGGGCCACTTCTTCGCGGTCTGGGCGGTCGGCCTGTTCGCCGCGCACCAGCTCGTGAAGCGGGTACGCCGCCGGGACGGCGGGCTCGACGATCCCGGACGCAGCGAACGTGGGTTCATCGTCGGCACGTGCGTGATGTCCGCGACGTTCATCGTGGCTTTCGCGGGCATCCCGCAGCCATGGGTGCTCGCCGTGGCGCTCATCGCCGGGGCCGCGGACGGATTCACCGAAATCACCTACACCACCCGCCTGCAGGCCGAGCCCGATCCGCAGCGCGGGTACTTCTTCGGTCTCACCGCGATGGCCGAGAACGGCGGCCTCGGTCTCGGCATGCTGCTGGCCGCCGCGCTACTTGAGGTGTGGCGGCCGCTGTACGTGGCGGGGGTGCTGCACGGCGGCGTCATTGTCCTGGCCGTTGTCGTGGCCGCCGTCGTCGCGCTGCGCCGCCGGGCTGGCCTTCGCGCAGACGATGCCACGCCGCTGTTGGCGGCCACCGAGTCCCCGCAACAGGCCGGGAGTATCGCGGCCGCCGAGTCCCCGCAGCAGGCCGGGAGTATCGCGGCCACCGGGCCGCAGCAGACCAGGAGTTAGGAACCGGTGGACGATCTGACCGAAGTGCTCGCCCGTCGGGACGAGCTGTCCGATGTCGAGGTGGTCGAACGCAGCACGCGCGAGGGCGTCCGGATGCGGGTGGCCTACGTGGTGCCGTCCGCCACCGTCACCTCCTCCGATGCGCGACGCGCGGCGGTGGCGGCGGCGGTGCGGGCCGCCGGCGTGCCGGAGACACCGCTGGCGGTGGCCGTGGTGTCCGGGATCCCCCGCACCCCAGACGGGGCTCCCGACGAGCAGGCGCTGCGCGCGGTGCCGGTGGCGGCGACCGCCAGTGCGCCACTTCGGCGTCTCCCCGATGCGGAGCCGGCCCGCCGGCACCTCGGCGATCTGCTGGACCTCGCGGCGCGCTGGGGCTCCGACCTTCCCGTCAGCGCCGACACGCCTCCGTTGGTGCCGCCGCCGGGCCGACCGGCAGAGCCTGCGGCGGAGGCGGCCGGCGGGGAGCTGACGTACCGCGCCGACGACCCGGCGACCCTGCCCGAGGCGCTGTTGCGGGCCGCGCGGCAGTGGCCGGAGCGCGGGCTGCGGCTTGTCGAGGCCGACGGCAGCCGGTACCTGACCTATCCCGAACTGCTCACGGCGGCGATGCGGGCGTTGGGTGGCCTGCGCGCCGCCGGGCTGGCTGCCGGTGACCCGGTGATCCTGCACACGCCCTCGCTGGTCGACCACTTCGTGGCCCTGTGGGCATGCCTGCTCGGCGGTCTGCGGCCGGTGGCGGTCGCGCAGGCACCCGGCTACCAGGTCCGCAACGCCACCCTCGACAAACTGGAGCACGCGTGGCGCACCCTGCGGCAACCGGTCGTGCTCTCCAGCGGTGCCACCGTCGGGGCGCTGACCGGGTACGCCGACCGGGAAGGGCTGCTCGGGCTGCGCGTGCTCGACCTTACCGACTGCCGCGACCATGAACCGGTCGACGACCTGCACCGCCCAGCCCCCGGCGACGTGGCGATGCTGCAACTCTCGTCGGGTAGCACCAACCGTTCCAAGGTCATCCCGCTGACCCACCGGGGCATCGTCCGCTACGCCCAGGACACCCGCCAGGTCGCCCGGTACCGCTCGGGCGACGTCATGCTCAACTGGCTGCCCCTGGACCATGTGGCCGGCATCGTCATGATGCACCTCGGGCCGGTCGTGCTGGGCTGCGGCACCATCCACGTCGCCCCGGCGCTCGTCATCGCCGACCCGCTGCTGTGGCTGGATCTGCTGCAACGGTACGAAGTCCAGCACAGCTGGTCGCCGAACTTCGGCTACAAGCTGGTCACCGAGGCGCTGCGAAAGCACCCGGACCGCGCCTTCGACCTCGCGCACCTGCGCAGCCTCGTGAACGCGGGGGAGCAGTGCACCGAGATGGTGATGCGCGAGTTCCTGTCCGCCACCCAGGGTTTCGGCATTGACCCGGCCACGCTGCTGCTGGCCTGGGGAATGGCCGAAACGTGCACCGCCATCTGCTACCAGCCGTTCGGCCCTGACGCGGTGCAGCACGCCGAACTGTGCGACGGTGGGACCCGGGTACGCCTGCACGTGGCGCCGACGCCCGGCGCCACGACGTTCCTGAGCATGGGTGCCCCCGCGCCCGGCGCCCGCTTCCGCATCGCCGGTCCGGACGGCACGACGGCCCTGCCGGAGCGGCACGTTGGTCGGCTGCAGATCCGCTCGGACCGGGTAACCCCCGGCTACCTCCACAACGACGAGGCCAACCGCGAGGCATTCCCCGACGGGGAATGGTTCGACACGGGGGACCTCGCGTTCCTCGCCGACGGTCGGGTCACGATCACCGGGCGCGGCAAGGAAGTCATCATCGTCAACGGGGTCCACTACTTCTGCCACGAAGTCGAGGACGTGGTCGGTGCGGTGGACGGCGTTGCACCCAGCTTCGCCGCCGCCGTCGGCGCACCGGCCCCGGACGGCACCGAACGGATGGTGGTTTTCTTCGTTGCCGACGGCGTGCTCGACGCCGAACTGCTGGCCCGCATCCGGCGCCAGCTGGCGGAACGGCTGCAGATCAGCTCGGTGCAGCTGGTGCCCATCGAGCGGCACCGGTTCGAGAAGACGACCAGCGGCAAGATTCAGCGTACGAGCATGCGTAGCCGGCTACTCAACGGCGAGTACGAGCTGGTGCTGCGGCAAGTGGACCTGCTCGACGGCGGCCCCGACACCGTTCCCGACTGCGTCTACCGGCAGACGTGGAGCCCGCGTCGCTTTCCGCAGGTGCCGGTGGAAGGCCCGACGCTCGTGGTCGCCGACGGGATGGGGCTCGCCGAGGCGATGCGGCAGGCTTCCCCCGGCACGGTACTGGTCGACCTGGCCGCCGTGCCGCGCAACGGGGACGCGGTGTCGGCGGGATCGGACGGCGCCACCGCCCAGCCGGCCGACGCGGCGCACTGGGCGGGGCTGTTGCGGTCGCTCCAGGCGCAGGGCCGCACACCGGCGCGGGTGGTCTTCGCCGCCAGCTACCTACCGACTCCGGACATCACCAGTGCTGCGGCGACCGAGCACGCGATCCGGGTCTGCGTGCCTGGGCTGCTCGGGTTGCTGCGGGCGCTGGCCGATGCCCGTTGGACCGGGACGCTGCTGACGCTCAGCCGTGGGCTGTACCGCGTCCGTGGGGACGAACCCGGCTGCTATCCGGCCGCGCTCACCGCCGCCCTCGGTGAGACGTTCGGCGTCGAGCATCCGGACGTGCGGGTCTGGCATCTCGACCTGCCCGGCGACGACGTGTCCAACGACGCCGACACCGTCATCGCGGCCACCGGCTGGTCGCCTGGCGAGCCGGTGGTCGCCTGGCGCGGCGGGCCGCTGGTACGCACCCTCGAACGGGCCGAGCTGGTCGCCGGGCCGCCGGCGCTGCCCCACGGTTCCCGCTGGCTGGTCACCGGCGGCCTGGGCGGTATCGGGCGTACCGTGCTCGGCGACCTCGCCGCAGGGCTCGGCCTGCGACTGCTCGTCGTCGGCCGCACTGCGCTGGAGCCGCGATCCGGCCCGCTGTCCGACATCTCCGGCGGAGACCGGGTGCAGTACGCCCAGGTCGACATCACCGACGCCGCCGCGCTGGACGCCGCCGTCGCGGCTGCGGAGCACGGCTGGGGCGAACCGCTCGACGGTGTGCTGCACCTCGCCGGAGAGTACGAGCTGGGCCCGCTCACCGAGATCACCGCCGACCGGTGGCGGGCCGAGACGGCGGCGAAGGTCGACGGCTCGATGCAGCTGGCCCGCCTGCTGCGGCAGCGGCCGGGCAGCAGGCTCGTGGTCTTCTCCTCGCTGCTGTCGCTGGTTCCCCTGGCCGGCACGGGCGTCTACGCCTCCGGTAACCGGTTCCTCGAAGCGTTGTGCGAGCACCTAAGCCCGCAGGTGACCGCGCACTGCCTGACGTGGACCGCGTGGCGCGGCATCGGCATGAGCGCCCCGCACAGCGGCGTGGAGTCGGCGACTCGCCGGCACATGCTCGTCCTCACCCCGGCCGAGGGGCGGGCGCTGACCCGGCTCGCCCTGCACCAGCCGGCCGGCCACCTCCTGATCGGCGTCGATCCCACGGCGGCGCGGGTACGGCACCTGGTGCGTCCCGTGCGGGCGCTGGAAGGCGTACGCGTGCCGACCGGCGAGCCGGCACCCGTGGACGCGTTCGGTACCGCCGTACCGGTGGTGGTGGAGAGCGCTCCCGCCCCCCGCCGGCCCGCCGCCGGGGCACCGGCCCCGGTCACCGCCGTTGCGTCCAGCGACCGGATCGGCGTGGCGCACACGGTGCGGGAGGTGCTGCGCCGCGAGGCGCCCGGCGGCCTTGACGATCATGTGCCGTTCTACGATGCCGGCCTGGACTCGGTGCGGCTGCTGCGGCTGCACACCCTGTTGCAACAGGCGCTCGGTCAGGAGTTTCCGCTGACCGCGTTGTTCACCCACGGCACCCCGGCGGCGCTCGTCGAGCACCTGAGTGGACAGTTCAGTGGCTCCGCCGTGGCCGAGCGGGCCGCCGCTCGGCGGGCAGGGGGCACGCAGCGGATCGCGGTGATCGGCATGGCGCTGCGGTTTCCCGGCGCCGACACGGTGCCGCGCTACTGGCAGAACCTGCTGGCCGGCCGGGTCGACATACGGCGCTTCGAGCGCACCGAGCTGCTCGCCGCAGGGCTGCCCGCCGCGCTCGTCGACGATCCCGACTTCGTGCCGGTCAGTGGCGCCCTGGCCGACATCGACGGCTTCGACGCCGAGCTGTTCGGCATCAGCGCCCGGGAAGCGGCTTTGATCGACCCGCAGCAGCGGCTGTTCCTACAGGTCTGCCACGAAGCCCTGGAGGCGGCCGGCTACACCGGCGCCGACCGGCGGGTGGGGGTCTTCGCCGGTGCGGGAATGCACCTGTACTCGCTGCGCAGCTACCTCCTTGAGCAGCTCGCCGGCACTGATCCCGCTGACCAGTTGCAGGCGTTGCAGGTCACGATCGGCAACCAGCCGGACTTCCTGGCCACCCGGGTGGCGTACCGGCTCGGTCTGACCGGCCCCGCGATGAGCGTGCAGACCGCGTGTTCCACCTCGCTGGTCGCGGTGCACCTGGCGGTGCGGTCGCTGCTGGCCGGCGAGACCGACCTCGCACTGGCCGGCGCCGCGGCGCTGCACGTGCCGCAGGTGGCCGGCTACCGCTACCAGGAGGGTTCCATCCTGTCCCGTACCGGCGTCTGCCGTGCCTTCGACGACGCTGCGGACGGCACGGTCGGCGGCAACGGCGTGGCCGCTGTGCTGCTCAAACGCTTGGACGACGCGCTGGCCGACGGGGACACCGTGCACGGCGTGATCATCGGCTCGGCGGTCAACAACGACGGCGCCGCAAAGACCGGGTACACCGCGCCGAGTGTCACCGGGCACGCCGAGGTCATCCGCGCGGCCCTGGCCGACGCGCAGATCGACGCCGCGTCGATCGGGTACGTGGAGACGCACGGCACCGGTACCCGCATCGGTGACCCCATCGAGGTCGAGGCGCTGCGGGCGGTCTTCGGCGGGCGCGACCGGCCTCTGCCACTGGGCGCGGTGAAGGCCAACATCGGCCACCTCGACACCTGCGCCGGCATGGCCGGGCTCATCAAGGCGATCATGGCCGTCCGGCACGGTCAGGTGCCACCGGTCGCGGGATTGCGCCGGCCCAACCCGCAGTTACGCCTGGCCGACGGCCCGTTTGTGCTGCCCACCGCCACGCAGCCGTGGTCGCTGGCCGGGCCCCGCCGTGCGGCGGTCTCCTCGCTCGGCGTGGGTGGCACCAACGCGCACGTGGTGGTGGAGGAGCCCCCAGCGCCGCCACCCGCGCCGGCGCCCGAGCCCGCACGGCCGGTGATCGTGCCGCTGTCCGCGCAGAGCCCGCAGGCGCTGCGACAGTTGGCCGACCGGGTCGCCGACCGGCTGGCCGGCGCCGACCCGCCCCGCGCCGACGATGTCCTGGTCACCCTGGGTGCCGGACGACGCCGCCTGCGGCACCGGCTGGTGGTCTGGTCCGACACCCCCACCGGGGCGGCTGCGGCGTTGCGCGAGGGCGCCGTGGACCGTTCGGTGTCGGGTACGGTGGCGGGTGGCGGGCCAGGGCCGATCGTTTTCGCCTGCTCCGGGCAGGGTGTGGACTGCTCCGGTGCGGCGGCCGGGCTGATGGCGTACGACCCGGCTCGGGAGGTGCTGGAGCGCTGCGGTGAGCAGTACCGGCGGGTGTGGGGAAGCGACCTGCTCGCCGCGCTGCTCGGCGGTGAGTACGAGTGGACCACCGCCACCGTCCAGCCGGCCCTGTTCGTGACCCAGGTCGCGCTCGGCCGGCTGCTGGAGTCGGTGGGGGTACGGCCCGACATCCTCGTCGGCCACAGCGCCGGGGAGTACGCGGCGTTGTGCCTGGGCGGCGCACTGTCCATGGAGGACGGCCTGTACCTCTCCGCCGTGCGGGGCCAGCTCATGCAGCGCGGTACGCCGGAGGGCGCTGCGGTGGCGGTGCTGGCCGACCCGGCACAGACGGCCTCGGTGCTCGACCGGGTACGCGGCCTGGAACTGGTGGTCCGGAACGGGCCCCGCCGGCACGTGCTCGCCGGGACACCGTCGGCCGTCCGCCGGGCTATGCAGGTGCTGGATGCGGACGGGATCGGGCACCGGCCGTTGGCGGTCAACCGGGCGTTCCACTCCACCCTGATGCAGCCTGTGCTGGACGAACTCGCCGCGCAGGCCGCGACCCTGACCTGGCATCCGCTGCACACTCCGGTGGTCAGCAGCGTCGGGGGGATGCGCCTGGCGGCCGGAACGGTGCCCGGCGCCGACCACGTCCGCCGGCAGACCCGCGAGCTGGCCGACTACCAGGCCGGGATCGACGGCCTCGTCGCCGAAGGGTGCACCACCTTCGTCGAGATCGGCCCGGACGCCACGCTCACCGGCATGGGCGGGCAGTGGCCGGCCAGCACCTGGATCCCGACGCAGCGGGCCCGCAGCGACCGCGCCGAGGCCGTGGTGTCGGCGTTGGCCACGCTGTTCAGCCGGGGTGTGGCCGTGGACTGGGCGGCGCTGGCGCCGTCCGGGCGTCGGGTGCCCCTGCCCACCTATCCCTTCCAGCCGAGCCGACACTGGGTCGCCAAGCCCGCACCGACGCCCGCACCGACGCCCGTACCGACGCCCGTACCGACGCCCGTACCGACGCCCGCACCGACGTCCGAACCGACGTCGGCCGTGGAATCCACCACTGACGCGGAAGGTCCGTCTGTCATGTCCCCGGTCAACGTCGCCGCCAGCGCCGCCGGCACCACAGAGGCGGTCGTCCTGCACCGCGTACGCGAACTCACCGCCAGCCATCTCGGCGAGTCACCCGAGCGGATACCCACGGACACCGCCTTCTTCGACCTGGGCGCCGACTCCCTGCTGATGATCAACCTGCTGCGCGAGCTGGAGACGAGCTTCGGCATCCGGGTGGCGATGCGCGAGCTGTTCGAGGAACTCGACACCCCACAGCGGCTCAGCGCGGCAATCGTCGGGCGGATGGCACCGGACCGGCTCGCCGCGCTCGTCCCGGCCGCCGGTCCGGCCGCACCGGACACCGCTACCCCGGCCGCGCCATCCGCGCCAGCCACCATGGCCGCACCGGACACCGTTACGCCGGCCGCGCCACCCTCGCCGGGTGCGATGCCCGCCCGGCCGGCGGTGCCTGTCGTGCTGCCGCAGGCCGCCAGCACAGGTACGTCGGTACCCGTCGACGGTCACCCCCCGGCGACGCCCGCCGGGCCGGCGGCGGATGTCGTGCGTACCCAACTGGAACTCATGGGCCGGTTCACCGACCTGATGGCGCAGCAACTGTCCATCCTGGCCAACCCGGCGACGGCCAACGGCAACGGCAGTGGAACCGGGGTCGGGGCCGTGCCGGTCGCCACGAGCTCCACCAACGGCGGCCCCACCGTCACACCGCAGCCAGACGTCACACCGCAACCCGGCGTCGCGCCGCCGCCGGCCGGAAACGGCGGGCGCACCGGCACCGGGGACGGGCCCGCCCAGCTCGGCCCCCGGCCGCTGCGGGTCAGCGCCGGTGGCGGGTCGGGGCGGCTCGACGAGCGCCAGCAGGCGCACTTCACCGACCTCGTCCACCGCTACACCGAACGGACCCGCCGGTCGAAGGCCCTCACCCAGCAGCACCGGCGGTGGCTGGCCGACAGCCGGGCGGTGGTCGGATTCCGCCGCGCGGCCAAGGAGATGCTCTACCCGCTGGCCGCCCGCCGAGCCGGGGGCGCCCACCTCGAAGACATCGACGGCAATAGCTACGTCGACATCACGATGGGGTTCGGGGCCCTGCTGTTCGGCCACGAACCGGAGTTCCTGACGTCCGCTGTCGCCGATCACCTCGGCGACGGCCTGCGGCTCGGCCCGCGCAGCGCCGAGACCGGCGAGGCAGCCCAACTGCTGTGCGACCTGACCGGCATGCAGCGGGCCGCGTTCGCCACCACCGGCACGGAAGCCAACTCGGCGGCCTTTCGGCTCGCCCGCGCGTACACCGGGCGGCCGGTCGTCGTCACCTTCGAGGGCTCTTACCACGGGCACTTCGACCCGGTGCTCGGCCGCGGCGTGTCCGAGGGCGGCACCTGGCGTACGCTTCCCGTTTCCGCCGGCATACCCGAGTCGGCCGTCACCGACATCCGGGTCCTGCCGTACGGCGCAGCGCAGAGCCTGGACGTGATCCGCCGGGCCGCCGACCAGATCGCGGCGGTGGTCGTGGAACCGGTGCAGAGCCGCTACCCCGACCGGCAACCCGTCGAGTTCCTCCGCGAACTGCGGGCGCTGTGCGACCAGTACGGCATCGTGCTGCTCTTCGACGAGATGCTCACCGGCTTCCGCCCCCACCCGCAGGGCGCACAGGGCGTCTTCGGCATCCGGGCCGACCTGGCCACGTACGGAAAGGTCATCGGTGGCGGCTACCCGATCGGCGCGATCGCCGGCCGCGCGGACATCCTGGACTGGGTCGACGGCGGCTTCTGGCAGTACGGCGACGAGAGCATCCCGCCGCAGGACACCACCTTCTTCGGTGGCACGTACATCCAGCACCCGCTCTCCATGACCGCCGCGAAGGCGGTCCTGTCCGAGCTGTGCCGGCGCGGGCCGGCGCTGCAGGACACCCTCAACCGGCAGACCGAACGGCTGGCGCGCACGCTCAACGAATTCTGCGCCGCCGAGGAATTCCCCGTCCGGGTTCACCACTTCGGCTCGCTGTTCCGGTTCGCCTCGTCCGCCGACCTGAACCTGCTGTTCCACCACCTGATCCTGGCCGGTGTGCACGTGTGGGAGTGGCGCAACTTCTTCCTCTCCGACGCGCACACCGACGACGACGTGGACTTCGTCATCGACGCCGTCCGGGAGTCGCTGTACGACCTGCGCCGCGGCGGGTTCTTCCCCGGCGGACAGGCACCGCCGCCCGCCGCCGCCCGCCGCCCGCCGCCCCTGCCAATCCAACGCACGCCGGCACCACCCGCGCCATCGCCGTACCCGTCGACGCCATCGCCGGCACCAGCCGCCGCATCGCCGTACCCGGCAGCGCCGCGCGCCACCGTACCGGCGGCGGGCAACGGCCGGCCGGACCCGGCCGCCCGCTCCCAGCCGGCAGCGACGGCGGTCGCCCGGCTGGCGGCCAGCACGGTCGACCGCTCGCCTGCGGCGACGGCCCCGGCCCGGCCCGGTCCGGATTTCAGCCTGTACTTCTTCGGTGACTACCCACAGCAGCGGATCGAGGACCGCTACACGGCCCTGTTGGCAGCCGCCACCCACGCCGACACCCACGGCCTGCACGCGGTGTGGCTGCCGGAACGGCACTTCGACTCCTTCGGCGGCATCTTCCCCAACCCGTCGGTACTCGCCGCCGCGATCGCCGCCCGGACCAGCCGGGTACGCATCCACGCCGGCTGCGCCGTCCTGCCGCTGCACGACCCGATCCGCGTCGCGGAGGAATGGTCCGTGGTGGACAACCTGTCCGGAGGGCGGGTCGGCATCGGCTGCGCGTCCGGCTGGCACGCCCGCGACTTCGCGCTGGCGCCGCACGTGTACGGCCGGCACCGCGAGGCGATGTACGAATCGGTGGAGCAGATCCGGACGTTGTGGCGCGGCGGGACGCTGACCCGTACCGCCGGCAACGGGCAGCCCGTCGACGTACGACTGTTCCCCCGCCCCGTGCAGCAGACACCACCGATGTTCACCGCAGTGGTCGGCAACCCGGACAGCTACCGCCGCGCCGCCGCCGCCGACCTCGGCGTCATCACCAACCTGATGTCCCAGGACGCCGACCGGCTGGCCGACAACATCGCGCTGTACCGGGCGACCCGCGCGGAACACGGCCTCGACCCGGCCGCCGGCCGGGTGGTGCTGCTGCTGCACACCTACCTCGGCGACGACACCGACCGGGTACGGGAGGAGGCGTTCGGACCCTTCTGCGACTACCTCCGCTCGTCGCTGTCCCTGTTCGGCCAGGTCACCAACAGTCTCGGCGTCACCATCGACCTGGAGAACACCGCACCCGAGGACGTCGACTTCCTGCTGCGCCGCGCGTACGCGCGCTACACCGCCGATCGCGCGTTGATCGGCAGTCCCGACGACTGCCGGGCCACCGTGGAGCGCTTCGCCGCGCTCGGTGTCGACGAGATCGGCTGCTTCGTCGACTTTGGCCTCCTGCCGGACCGGATGCTGGCGGGCCTGCCCGGGATCGACCGACTCAGCGAGCTGATCCGCGGCGGCGCACCCTCCTCGCCCGCGACACCGGTAGAGCCGGCCCTGGGCGGGACGCTCCCAGGGGACCCACTGACCGAGGCCCAGCGCGAAATCTGGTTCGTCGAACGCATGTTGCCCGGCCGACCCACGTACACCGAGTCGAAGGTCATTCAGCTCGACGGCCCCCTCGACGTCGGGGCGCTGCGCGGCGCCCTGGAACTCGTCGTGCACCGCCATCCCGCGCTGCGCTCGGTCTTCCGGGAGACAGCCGGCGAACCGCGCCGGGTGATCCTCGCGCCAGAGCCCCTCGACCTGCCGGTACACGACGTCAGCGGCGACGTCGACGAGGTGGCGGCCGCGGCCATCCGGGAGGAGAGCGACCACCGTTTCGACCTGGCTGCCGGGCCGCTGTTCGCGTCGCGGCTGATCCGGCTCGCCGTGACGCAGCACCTTCTCGTCCTTCGGATGCACCACCTGGTCATCGACACGCTGTCGGCGCAGATCCTCAGCCGTGAGATCGCCGCGGCCTACCAGGCGGCGGTCACCGGCCGCACCGTCGAGTTGCCGCCACCGCCACCGCCGCCACCGCCGGCACCCGAGGCGACCGACAACGGTTCGGACCCCCGGCACCTGGACTACTGGACCGGCCGGCTCCAGCCGCTCCCGCCCCGGCTGGACCTGCCGGTCGACCGACCCCGCCCGCCCGTGCCCAGCGGTGCCGGGGGAGTGGTCAGCGTCGTGCTGGACACCGACCTGACCACGCGCATCCGCACGTTCGCCCGGCACCACCGGGCCACGCCGTTCATGGTGCTGCTGGCCGGGTTCACCGCCGTGCTGAGCGATGTCGGCAACCAGCGCGACGTCGTGCTCGGCACCCCGGTCGCCCATCGCCCCGCAGGCACCGAAAACACCGTCGGACTGTTCATCAACACGCTGCCACTGCGCATCGACGTGACCGCCGAGAGCGGGTTCGCGGAGCTCGTCCGGGTGGTCCGGTCGGTGCTGATCGACGCCCAGGAGCACCAGGACGTACCGGCGCAGCGCATCATCCGTGCCCTGGACCTGCAACCGCAGCCGGGCCGCCATCCCCTCTTCGACGTCGTCATCGAGTTCGACAACGGCGCGGTGTTCGAACTGGATCTTCCCGGCGTGACCGCCACCCTCCTGAACCACGGCGTGGAGCGCGCCCCGTTCGACCTGACGCTCTTCCTCACCAACCGCAGCGACACCATCGACTGCCAGCTCAACTTCGCCACCGACCTGTTCGACCCCGCCACCGCGCGGCAGATTCTCGACCGGCTGGCCCTGGCGCTGCGGGCTGGCACGACCCACCCGGACCGGCCGCTGACCCGGCTACCGCGACTGACCGAGGACGAGCAGAGCCTGATTGCCGCCTGGCAGGACGGCGGCGCCCCGGCCGAGGGCGCCGACCAGCCGCTCGCCGCCTCCCTCGCACTGAAGGGGACCGTCGTTGTGGACCGGCACAGCCGGGTGGACGGCCCGGACCTGGATCGACGTGCGGACGCGGTGGCGGCCGCCCTGCGGTCCGTCGGTGTCGGCCCCGGTCACCTGGTCGCCGTCCACCTGCCACGTGGCGCCGACGCCGTCGCCGCGATGCTCGGGGTGCTGCGTACCGGCGCGGGATACGTCCCGTTGGATCCCGGCCAGCCGGCGGCACGGTCGGCCGCGATCGTCGGGCAGGCGCGCGCCACCGCCGTGGTGTCCGCATCGACGGTGACCGCGCTGGAGGTGCCGGTGCCGGCGATCCTGGTCGACCGGCTCGACCTGGCCGCCGACGCCCACGTACCCGCTGTCGACGTCGCTCTGCACGACGTCGCGTACGTGCTGTTCACCTCAGGCTCCACCGGCCAGGCCAAGGGATGCGTCATCGAGCACCGGGCGATCGGCAACACCGTCGCCTGGTATACCAGGGATCTCGGCATCTCCGCCGACGACCGGCTCAGCTGGTTCTGCAGCCCCGGCTTCGACGCCTCATGCCTGGAGGTGTGGCCGGCGCTAAAGGCGGGCGCGACCATCTGCGTCGTACCCGACGAGGCGCGCGTCGACCCGGCCCGGTTACGCGACTGGCTCGTCGACACCGCAGTCACCGTCGCGTTCCTGCCCACCCCGGTAGGCGAGCTGCTGATCGACCTGGACTGGTCAACCAGCCCTCGCCCGGCGCTGCGGCACCTGGTCGTCGGCGGCGACCGGCTGCGCCGCGGCGCCCGCGCGGACCTGCCGTTCCAGGTGACGAACGTGTACGGTCCGACCGAGGCGACCGTCGTGTCCACGTGGGCCCACCTGTCGCCCGACGACGGGGATGCCCCGCCCATCGGCCGCCCTGTTCCCGGCACCTGGGTCCGGGTGCTCGACCGGCACGGCCGGCCGGTGCCGGTGGGCGTACCGGGTGAACTCCATCTCGGTGGCGTGCAGGTCGGGCGTGGCTACCTCGGCGATTCCGACCAGACCGCGCAGCGTTTCCTGCCCGACACCGGGAACGGGCGGGTGTTCCGCACCGGCGACGTGGTGCGCTGGCGCCCCGACGGGCAGTTGGAGTTCCTCCACCGCAACGACGCGCAGGTGCAGATCCGCGGCTTCCGGGTGGAGCCCGGTGAGGCGGAACACCACCTGCGGCAACTCGACGGGGTCCGGGATGCCGCCGTACGGGCCTGGCGTGACGAGCACGACGAGGCGTACCTCGCCGCATACGTGGTGCCGGCGCGCGAGAGCCTCGACGCCGACGCGCTGCTGCGGGCGCTCCACGAGCGCCTGCCGGCCCACCTGGTACCAACGGTATGCACGCTGATGCCGGCGCTGCCGCTGCTCGCCAGCGGCAAGCTCGACCGTGCGGCGCTGCCGGAGCCCGACCGGGCCGCCCGCACCGGCCACGGCACAGCGGTGCCCCCGGCAACCCCGCTCGAACGGCGGCTGCACGACATATGGCGCGCGGAGTTGGGCGGGGACGCGCTCAGCACCGAGTCCACCTTCTTCCAGCTCGGTGGCACGTCCCTGACGGCGCTGCGGTTGTTGCACCGGGTCGCGGACGAGCTGGGCGAAACGATCGGGGTGCTCGAATTCCTCCAGCAACCCACCATCCGGGCGATGGCCTGGCTGCTGGACGACGCCTCCGCCGACCCGGCGGGCGACACGTCGGCCGGCGGTGCAGCGGGAGCGGCGCAGCCCCGCGTGCGGGGGACGCTGTGAGCAGCGCACCGGCGGACGCCGACGGCCTGCTCCGGCTGCTGCGGGAACGCGGCGTCACCCTGTCCGCCCGCGGCACGGCCCTCGAATTCGACGCGCCCGCGGGTGTGCTGACCGACGATCTGATCGACGCCATGCGGCGACTCAAGCCGGACATCCTCGCCCGGCTGGCCGGCGACGCCGACGAGGTCGTGTGCATCGCACCAGCCAGCGTGGCGCAGGCCCGGCAGTTCCGCCTTACCGTGGCCAGCGACAATCCCCAGACGCTCACCGTCGCCATGCGCTTCGCCCTGCACGGTCCGCTCGACCACCCGGCGCTGCGTCGGGCGCTGACCGACCTCGTGGCCCGGCACCCGGCTCTGCGCACCCGGTACGCGGTGCATGACGGCGAGGTCATCCAGCAGGTCCTCGCCCCCCGACCGCAGCCGTTGACGGTCGTCGACGTCACGCCGGAACGACTGGACGCCACGATCGAGGACTTCTGCGCGGCGCCGTTCGCGTTGGAGACCGAGCCCGCGTACCGGGCCCTGCTCGCCCGGGTGAACGACCCTGCCGCACCGCACAGCCGGCACGAACTCGCGCTGGCCATGCACCACGGCATCATCGACGGCTGGTCGACCGAGGTACTGGTACGCGACCTGAGCGAGCTGTACCGGGCGGCGCTCACCGGGCAACCCGCCGACCTTCCGCCGCTGGCCGCCGACTTCGTCGACTTCTGCCGGTGGGAGCGCGACTTCCTGGCCGCGGAGCGCACCCGCGACATGGTACGGGCGTGGGCGGACCGGGTCCGTGCGGGGACCGAGCCGATTCGACTGCCCACCGACCGGCCGCGCTCGGCCACCAGATCGTCCGTGGGGGCGTACGTCACCGACTCGATCCCGGCGGACCTGCTCGACGCGGTGACCCGCTACGCCGTACGTCGGAACGTGACACCGTTCGTTGTGCTCGCCGCAGCATTCGCCGTACTGATGCAGGAACTCACCGGCTGGTCGACCATCCCGCTGACCTCATCGGTGGCCAACCGGACCGATCCGCGCTTCGCGAACGTGGTGGGGGTCTTCACCCAGGCACCGTGGCTCGTCGTCGAGCTGCGCGGGACGCGCACGTTCGACGAGCTCGTCGAAGGCACCGCCGCCGCCATCTGGCAGATGCTGGCCATGCAATCCGTACCGGCGCAGGTGCAAAGCGAGGCGCTCGGCGAGCCCTTCACCGGCAATCCGCCCCGGGTCTACCTGACGATGCTCGACATGGCCGACCCGGTGCTGCGGTTGCCCGGGCTGGCACCGGCACCGGCCCGGGACGTGCTGCTGACCGGCGCCCGCGGCGACCAGGTGTGGCAGCTACGTCCGCTGGAGGACGGCGGGCTGTCGCTGATCATCGAGTACGCCACCTCGCTGTTCGACGCCGGTACCGTCGCCCGCTGGGCGGCCCGGTACCGGTCGCTGCTGCGCCACGCCCTGACCGAACCCGGCGCCTGGCCGCGGTCCGACCAGGTTGGGCCACACCGGCCCGAGAACCCGTAGGCAGCTACGGGTGACGCGGCGGCTGCCCTTGTCGCCACGGCGTGGATCGCGCGCCGATCCCCTCCGTGCGGCGTCTCGCGGCGCTTCGACCGGTCGCCGCCGCCCGAGCCGTCGGGCCGGCGACTGACTTTCGTGAGTAACGACCCAGGTGGTGGGCTTTGTAACCTGGGCCGCGTGGCAGGTTGGTGGCGCGGCGCGCAGCAGCGGTGGATGCCCTTCATCCGGTCGGGAGGGCCACCTTCCGGCGGGCCGGCCGGATCATGGGTGAAGGTGCTGTCCGACGTGTCGCTCTGGGCGGTCCTGTCGGCGCCGATCACCTGGGATCTGGTCACCGCCCCAACCGACCCGTACGCCGGCTGGCGGCTGGCGGGCTCGCTCCTGCTGATGGCCCTCGCGGTGGTGGTCAGCCGGCGTCACTCGCCGATCTCCCTGCTGATCGTCGTGGTACCGACCACGTTCGACGGCAACTTCGTGTTCGCCATTCCGGTGATGAGCTACCTGGTGGGTCTGCGGATGTCCCGGGCTCGCCCGGCGGCGTACATGTTCGCCGCGATCGCTGCGGCCGGGTCCGCGCTGACGGTCGGCGTACTCGGTTCGGGCGTGACCACCTGGTTCTTCCTCACCACCACCCTGCTGTTCGTCGGGGTGTTTCCCTGGCTGGTCGGCCGCTACCGCCGGCAGCAGCGGGCGCTCGTCTACGCCGGCTGGGAACACGCTGATCTGCTCGAACGGCAGCAGCGCGCCGCCGCCGAGCGGGTCCGGATGCGGGAGCGTGCCCGCATCGCGCAGGACATGCACGACTCCCTGGGCCACGATCTGGCCCTGATCGCGCTGAAGGCCGGCGGACTGGAGGTGGCGGCCGATCTTGACGAGCGGCACCGGCGGGCAGCGGGGGAGTTGCGTGCCAGCGTCACCGCCGCGACCGATCAGCTCTCCCAGATCATCGGCGTGCTCCGGGAGGACGGCGCGCCGGCTCCGACCCGGCGGCCGCCGAGGGCGTCGCCGACCTGGTCGAACGGGCCCGCGACGCGGGGATGTCGGTCCGCCTGCGGTGGGACGGATCGGCCGTCCCGGCATCGCCGATGGTCGAGCGGGCGGTGTACCGGGTGGTCCAGGAGGCGCTGACCAATGCCACCAAGCACGCGCCGGGCGCCGCCGTGACCGTCCTGCTGACCCGCTCGGCGGAGCAGACGGTGGTGAGCGTGGTCAATGAGCCGCCGCCGGCCGGGCTGCTGCCCGGCGTGGCATCGACGGGTTCCGGCCTGGTCGGCCTCCGGGAGCGGGTACGGCTGGCCGGGGGTGCGCTGAGCGCCGGACCACGGGGCGGCGGGTTCGCGGTCACCGCGCGCCTGCCCCATGCCGCCGGCGTCGCGTCGGTCGACGCCGACGAAGTCGTACGGTTGGTCAGGCCGGAGTCGGCGACCCGGTTGCGCGAGGCGCGGCGGCGGGTGCGGCGTAGCCTCCTGGTCGCCGTGACCGCCCCGGTGGTGGTCGCCGGTGTGCTGTCACTGGCCTACTACCCGTTCGCCACGTTCGATGCGGTCCTCGATCCGGCGAACTTCGACCGGATGCGGATCGGGCAGCACCGCACCGAACTGCGGGGCCTGCTGCCGGACCGTCAGGTCGTCGAACGGCCGGACCCGGCGGACTGGCCGCTACCGCCGGGCGCCTCCTGCGAGTTCTACACCGATGGCAACTTCCCCCTCGGCCAGGCCGCCTACCGGCTCTGCTTCGTCGAGGGCCGGCTGCTGACCAAGAACCGGATGTCCGACTGACGGCCAGCCGGCGCCCGGCGCCGCAGCGACGCCCGGCGCGGCTGCCAAGGCCCCCTCGTCCCCGGCCATGTGTTTCCATCCGGGCCGGATGCTGCCCGCGCCCGACCCCTGAGGAGATGGTGTGATCCCGGTCCTGCTGGCCGATGACGAGGCGATGATCCGGGCCGGGGTGCGAGTGATCCTGGCGGCGGATCCCGAGATCGAGGTGGTGGCGGAGGCCGGCGACGGTCGGGCCGCCGTCGAGCTGGTCCGGGCGCACCGGCCGCGGGTGGCGTTGCTGGACATCCGGATGCCAAAGCTGGACGGGCTCGCGGCCGCCGTGGAGATCCGCCGGCTTGTGCCCGATACGGCGGTGCTCATGCTCACCACCTTCGGCGAGGACGACTACATCGCGCGGGCGCTCGGCGACGGGGCCAGCGGTTTCCTGCTCAAGGCCGGTGACCCGCGCGAGCTGCTGGCCGGGGTGCGTGCGGCGGCCGACGGCGGCGCGTACCTGTCACCGCGGATCGCCCGGCGGGTGATCGAGCTGGGCGGCGCGTGGATGGCCCGCGGCCCGGCCGCCCGGGACCGCACCGCGACGCTCACCGCCCGGGAACGTGAGGTGCTCGCGCTGGTCGGGGCCGGGCTGTCCAACGCGGAGATCGGCCGGCGGCTGTTTCTGGTGGAGGGCACGGTGAAGAGCTACCTGAGCACGATCTTCGCCCGGCTCGGCGTACGGAACCGGGTGCAGGCCGCGATCGTCGCGTACGACGCCGGGCTGGTGGACGAGGCCGGGTGACGACGATTCGCGTGGGACCGCCGCCACCCGGCACCGGATCAGGCGTCCCGTGACCGCAGCACCGCGTAACCGGCGAGCAGCGCCGCGAGGGCCCACGCGGCGAGCAGGACGAGGCCGGCCGCTGGCGGGTACGGGTCGGTGTCGCCGCTCATGAAGTGGTATCCGGCCACCCCCGGCAGTCCGTCGACGAGCCGGTTGACGAACTCGTTGTCGAGGACACCGAGCGCGGTCGGTACCACCATGAGGATCATGAACACGGTGGTCAGTGTGCCGACCGCGCTGCGCAGCGCCGTCCCGAGCCCAAGGGTGAAGACGCTGATCAGGGACAGGTACGCGGCCACCGCCAGCACGTCGCCAACGGTTTCCGCGACCCTGAACCGGCCCCACTCACCGAGTACCGGGTCGGCGATGGCAGAACCCAGCGCCCCGAGCAATGCGCCCACCACGAACGTGACCACGGCGACCACGGCGGTCTTGGCCAGCAGCAGCCGGCCCCGTGACGGGGTCCACTGCAGGGTGGCCCGGATCGTGCCGGTCGCGTACTCGGCGGTGATCACCAGCATCGCCAGCGCGATCACCGTGAACTGCGCCAGGAGGACGGAGCTGATCGCGACGGTGCCGAGACCGATCACCCCCTGGTCGTCGGCGGGGTCGGAGTTGGTGTTCTCGTTGACCACGTAGATGGCCTCCTGCCCGGCCGCCGCCGCCATCAGCAGGGCACTGGCGAGCAGATTCCACCAGACCGAGCGCACCGACCAGAGCTTGGTCCACTCGCTGGCGACCGCGCCGCTCAAGCCGCCGCCGGTGGGATCGCCACGCCGGGTCGAACGGTCGGCGGAGTGCAGGGTTGTCGTGGCCATCGTCATACCCGTGCTCCCGATCCGGTGGTCGCCAGCGCGCCGTACTCGACGTTGCCGGCGGTCAGTTCCATGTACGCCTGTTCCAGCGACGCTTCGCGCACGCTCAACTCGTGCAGGCGTACGCCGATGTCGTGTGCCAGGTCGCCGACCTGCGCGATGCTGGCGCCGGTGACGACGAGCGCGCCGTCGTTCTCCTGCTCGACCGCGATGCCCGCCGCGACCAGCCGGCGCCGCAGCTCGGCCAGACCGGCCGGCTGAGGGCTGCGCACCAGCACCGCGGTCGACGAACTGCCCCCGATGACGTCGGCGATCGGGGCGTCGGCGATGAGCCGGCCCTTGCCGACCACCACGAGTTGGTCGGCGGTGAGCTGCATCTCGCTCATCAGGTGGCTGGAGACGAAGACGGTCCGACCCTCGGCGGCCAGGGAGCGCATGAGTTCGCGGACCCAGCGCACCCCGTCCGGGTCGAGCCCGTTGACCGGCTCGTCGAACATCAGCACTCCCGGGTCGCCGAGCAGGGCACCGGCGATGCCGAGGCGCTGACCCATGCCGAGGGAGTAGGTGCCGGCCCGCTTCCTGGCGACGTTGGTCAGGCCCACCGTGGCGAGCACCTCGTCCACCCGGCGGCTGGGGATACCGTTGCTGCGGGCCATCGCCAGCAGGTGATTGCGTGCGCTCCGCCCCGGGTGCACCGCCTTGGCGTCGAGCAGCGCACCGACCTCGCGCAGCGGATGCCGCAGGGTCGCGTACCGCCGGCCGCCGACGAGCGCCTCGCCGGCGGTGGGCCGGTCCAGCCCGAGGATCATGCGCATCGTGGTGGACTTCCCCGCACCGTTCGGGCCGAGGAAACCGGTGACCCGGCCCGGTGCGAGGTCCAGGGTCAGGTTGTCGACGGCTGTCGTCGCGCCGAAGCGTTTCGTCAGCCCACGCAATGTGATCATGTTTCTCCCGGTGGATGTGCCGTTGAGACGTTGACGGTAGGAGTCCGGCCGGATACGACACAGCCGCCGATCGGCATCGGCCAGCCCTGACGAAAGTCAGGACCCGTGGGCGCTGGGCTTCGAGGAGCGGCCCCGGCGGGACCCGTACACCCCATGACTGCCCCGACCCGGGCGGGCATGTCTCCGCGCAGGCACCTCTCGTTGAGACCCAGGGCGTACGCGGGGAGGTCCGTTGCGGTGAGGGGTCGCGTCGACGACTTCAGCCCGCCTGTCTGCGGCCGCACTACGGGCCCGGCTTGTCGCAGCAGGCTGTTGCTCAAAGGGGATACGGACCCACCCCTGTCCCCACCCACACCACCCGAAGCGGTAGACCCACGTCAGCCCGTGGCCCGGGGTACATCGGACTGCGGAAGACTGACCGGATGTCGTCGACAATGCTGGTGGTCGGCCCCGAGCTGGCAGTGGCCCTGGTCGTGCTGACCGCCGCCGCTGCGGCCGTGTCCACCGTCGGGAGGCTCGGTCACGGTCGGCAGATCACCGTCGCCGCCGTCCGCGCTGCGGTGCAGTTGGCGGCGGTGTCGCTGCTGATCGCCGCCATCGTGGCATCGTTGTGGGCCACCGTCGTCTTCGTGGTCCTGATGTGCGTGGTGGCGGCGCGCACATCAGCGCGGCGGATCACCGGCGGGTCGCGCGGTTGGTGGGCCGCCGTGCCGATCGTCGCGGGGAGCATGTCCGTCGTCGCGGGGCTGCTGCTGGCGGGTCTGGTGCCGCTGCGCGGGATCGCGATCATCCCGGTCGCCGGGATTCTGATCGGCGGCGCGATGACCGCCACCTCGCTGGCCGGGCGGCGAGCACTGGACGAGCTGACCGGTCGGCGTGGCGAGGTCGAGGCAGCCCTGGCCTTGGGTCTGTTGCCCCGCGACGCGGTCCTGCTGATCTGTCGCCCCGCCGCTGGCGAGGCGCTGATCCCGGCGCTGGACCAGACCCGCACCGTGGGCCTGGTGACCCTACCCGGCGCCTTCGTCGGGGTGCTGCTCGGCGGCGCCAGTCCGCTGGATGCCGGCATCACCCAGTTGGTCGTCCTCGTCGGTCTCCTGGCCGTGGAAGCCGTCGCGGTCGTCTTGACCGTCGAACTAGTAGCCTGCGGCCGTCTGCGCCGCACCACGCCCTGATTCGCCCCACCTTCAGCCTGATTGCACTACCTCGCGGCCTGGGCGGCGAGATGCTGAACCTGAGGGCCGGACGGAGGTCAAGTGTGCAAGGCCTGCCTGACCGCGCACCCGACCGCCACGTGGGGTGGTGCAAACGGCGAGGACCTGGTCATGGACACGGAATGCCCGCTACCGGGCTCGGTTCAGGATCCGGGACCGGGACCGGGACGGGCCGTTTCCGGCCCTGCCCGACGCCGTCCTGAAGGACGCAGGCATCGACGTCGTGCTCGTCCTGTAAGCCCGGCGCCACCGACTGAACCCGTCCGGGACGGTTACCGCAGATCGGACACTCCCGACGGTGGGATGCTGGGCGCCCCTGCCTCGCGACTGTGGTGGGTATCAAGGTTTGCGGGCGACTCCGGACCAGTAGTAGGCGGTGTGCGGTTCGGTGGTGTTCGTGCTGTCGGGCCGCCAGGCTGTCACCGGTACCAGGCCCGGCTCGATGAGTTCCCACCCGTCGAAGAACCGTTCCACCTCTGAACGGCTACGCGGAACCAGCGTCATCCCGCCCCGGGTGGCGGCGGCAACGGCCGCGCCCACCGCTTCCGGATCGAAGTCCTGCGTCGGGTGGGTGATGGTCAGGTAGCTGCCGGAGGGCAGTGCCTGCATAAGTGTCCGCAGCTTGCCGGCGGGGTCTTCGTCGTCGCCGAGCAGCATGAGGACGGCGATGACGGCGAGGGCGACCGGCTGGTTGAGGTCGAGCGTGTCGGTCAGTGTGGTGTCGGTCAGGATCGCCTCGGGCCGGCGAAGGTCGGCGTGGATGTAGGCGGTGCGTCCCTGCGGCGTGCTCATCATCAGTGCGCGTGCGTGCGCGAGTACGAGCGGGTCGTTGTCGACGTACACGACCCGGGTCTCAGGTGCCAGGGCCTGCGCGACATCGTGCAGGTTGGGGCGGGTCGGTATGCCCGTGCCGATGTCGAGGAACTGCCGGATTCCGGCCTGTAGCACAAGATGCCGGGTGACCCGGTGGACGAACCGCCGGTTCTCCATCGCCATCTCCCGCAGGTTGGGAATCGCCTCGAGCATGGCTGCACCCATCGCCCGGTCGGCCGCGAAGTTGTCCTTGCCGCCGAGCCACCAGTCATAGATGCGGGCGGAGTGCGGAAACTTGTCGTCCACCACTGGCACAACCTCGGGGCTGCTACTCGGTACGGCGTTGTCCGACACGGGCGACCTCACACTATGCGGCATCAGGGTAGGCCAAATGGTAGACAACAGCTTTGCTGCCGCCAATTTCAGGGACCCCAGAGGAGGCGGCCGCCGGGTCAACGCAATCCGAACTGGACGGTACATCCGAGCACTGACACCTGATAGCCGCCGCTCCAGGCATGGCGCACCAAACGGCCCACCGCCGACGAGGCACGCAGCCGTCCGGCTGAACGGCTGGGCGCGAGGGTGGCGGGTCATGGATCGTCTCGCCGCCCTGCGATAGACGCCGAGACGCCGGTGACGTGGAACGTCGCCAAAATCGAGGCAGGCCGGGTTCGCCGCCTTCCTCGGTATCTCATCACATGACGTCAGCGCGCTGACCTGGATTGACCTGACCAGAGCCGGCCCGCCGGTCCACCCCGCAGCGCCGGGCCGCCGCGCTGATCTGGAACGCCCGCGCCTGACCGCCGACCAACTTGGCGACCTCGTCAACAGCCACGTCGGGCAGGTGTCAGCGTGTGGCCGATGTGCGGATGCCCCGCAAGACCTTCTTGTTGTCCACGCCGGACGTACAAGGCAAGAGACGTACAAGGCAAGAAGAGTACCGACTCCCTGCCACTCTGAACCCCTGTCTGTCAGGGTGAGTTGAGGCCAGCGGTTCATAGCAAGTCCGTCTGGCAGGGTGTCAATCCCCTGGAATCGTGGAGGACTCGGTTATGCGGCCTGGTCCTCCAGGGCGCGGATGGTCGATCGCTCATAGTCGATCGGTGAACGCCCGTCGCAGACGGAGTGTCTGCGGCGACGGTTGTAGAAGTCGGTGATCCAGGTGGCGATCTTCAGCCGGGCCTCGGTGCGCGTGCGGAACTGGTGGCGGTGGACGTACTCGACCTTGATGGTGGAGAAGGTGGCCTCGGCCACGGCGTTGTCGAAGCACGAGCCGACCCGCCCCATCGACTGGCGTACCTTCCAGCGGGCGCACGCGCGGGCGAAGTCGGCCGAGGTGTACTCGCTGCCCCGGTCCGAGTGGAAGATCACTCCGGCGACGTCCCCGCCACGGGTGACCGCGGCCATGTTCAACGCGGCGACGACCAGGCCGGCGTCGTG
>NZ_JBAKHU010000072.1:0-26678 GCF_036906895.1 Micromonospora sp. CPCC 206060 | reverse complement strand
CGACCCCGGCCAGCCGCGCATCGACGATCAGGCCGGCGACGGCAGCGGGAACCTCGACGCCTGAGCCACCTACCAGGGGGTTTCCTAACGCTCATGTCACCGGGGATCATTTAGTTGATCTTTAGGGCGCGGGGTCGAGCGTCTGGCCGGGCATGCAGCATTCGCCCCGGATGTCTCTGTCGGCAAAGGACCATTTGCCGACAGGTACGGAACGGAGTCAATGGATCACTCCCGACCACGGGAATCCGACCCGCCGATCCAATGCAGGCCGATCCGAGTTGACGACAGCGTTTGATGACAGTTGGATCAGCGGTGTCGGCGACGATCGGATGAACAGGACAGGCAATGGCCGAGTTGGTCTACACGCGGGCCGAGAGCGACCCGATCGGACTGGACCTGGCCGGCGGGTACCTCACCCCCGGACTGGTCAACATGCACACTCATCTCTCGCTCTCGCTGCCCGGCACCGGCGGCGACAACGTCAAGGGGATGGGGCCGCACGACCTCGCCCTCTACATGGCCGACGGGGCACGCCGGACCCTGCACTGCGGGGTGACCACGGTGCGCTGCGTGGCCGAGAAGGACCACGCCGACTTCGCACTGCGCCGGGCCATCACCGCCGGCCGGATACCCGGTCCCCGGATCCATACCGCCGGCCGCGCGCTGGTCTGCACCGGAGGGCACGGCCACGAGAGCGGCGACACCCTGGAGTGTGACGGGCCGGTCGGCTTCCGGCGCGGGGTACGCAGCCAGATCAAGGCCGGCGCGGACCTGATCAAGGTGATGATCTCCGGTGGCATCGCCGGGGAACACGAGCGGATCCACACGCCGCAGCTCTTCGCCGACGAGCTGGCCGCGGTGCTGGAGACCGCGCACGCCTGGGGCCGCAAGGTGACCGCGCACGCCGGCCCGGCCGACGTGATCGGCGCTGCCGTGGACCTCGGACTGGACTGTGTGGAACACGGCTACCAGCTCACCCCGAAGGTGGCCGCCCGGATGGCCGAACGCGGTACGGCGCTGGTGCCGACCCTCCTGGTGACCCGGTGCAAGGAGTTCTTCGACGAACTCGGCGTACCGGAGTGGATGCAGTGCCGGTCGCTGGGCGCCGGGCCCCGGCACCTGGAGAGCTTCGAACTTGCCCTCGAAGCCGGGGTGGAGGTGCTGCTCGGCAGCGACATGCCGCCGTTCTGGCACTTCGAGGGCACCAACGCCACCGTCCGGGAACTGGAGTACCTGGCCGAGCGGATGGGCCGGGCCCGGGCGTTGTACGCCGGCACCCTCGGGCCGATCCGCTGGCTGGGCGTCGAGGACGACCGTGGCACGGTGCAGGCCGGCAAGCTGGCCGACCTGATCGTGATGGACGACGACCCGCTCGCCGACACCTCGGCCTTCCGGGGTGTGCGCTGGGTGATGCAGGGTGGCCGGGTCGTGCGCGACGACCGGGCCGGGGTACCGGGAGGTACGCCGTGACCTTCGTGGACGCCGGGCCGGCGGCAGCCATCGCCGCCGGGATCGACGACATGTACGCGGCCTTCCTCGCCGGGGACCGGCGGCGCTTCGACGCGCACCTGCACCCCGAGGTGACCACCTGGGAGACCCACCTGCCCGGGCCACTACGGACCCGGGCACAGCTCGACGCGTACCGCGACGAGCGGGACGCCGCCGGTCGTCGGCCGCAGCTTGCCGTCCTCGACGCCCGGGACAAGCGGATCGACGTCTGGGGCGAGGTCGGCCTGGCCCGCTACCTGCTCGTCGCCCAGGACGGTGGCCCGGACAGCCCGGGGCAGTTCACCCGGGTCACCGACGTGTTCCGCCGCGTCGACGGCGCCTGGCTCATCGTGCACCACCACGCCGAACTGCTGCCGCCGGACGGAAGGGAGACGCCGTGACCGACACACCGGACGGCGACATGGAAATCTACGACCTGCGGGTCACCGTGGACCGGATCGAGGGCCGGTCGGTCTGCGGAATGGCGGTCGGCGACCACTTCGAACTGACCGAGAGCGCCCACCTGCGGCTGCCGCAGGGACAGCACTTCTGCGTGTACGCGCTGGCCTCGGTGCTACCGTTCCTCGCCGCCAAGCAGCGGGACCTGGCGGCCGGGGACTGGCTGGCCCAGGACTCGCACTTCGCCTGCCCGGACCCGGAGGAGCGGCTGATCATGAAGGTGGAGCGGACCTGCCGGCGCCGGATGAACTCGGCGGACCTGACCTGATGGCCGTCGAGATCGGACTCGGGATCCAGAGCGACAAACCGGCCGGCACCTACGCCCGGCTGGCCCGCAGCGCCGAGGCGTACGGCTTCGACGTGCTGACCGTCTTCGGTGACCTGATGTACCAGCCGCCGATCTTCCCGCTGCTGGAGATGGCCGCCGCCACCAGCCGGGTACGCCTCGGCCCGGCCTGCCTCAACCCGTACTCGCTGGCGCCGTACGAGATCGCCGGTCAGCTCGCCGCCCTCGACCTGGCCTCGGACGGCCGGGCCTACCTCGGTCTGGCCCGGGGCAGCTGGCTCGGTGCGGTGGGGTTGGACCAGCCCCGGCCGCTGACCACGATCGAGGAGGCCGCCGCGGTGGTCTACCGGCTGTTGGCCGGCGACCGCTCCGGCTACCCCGGCCGGGTCTTCTCGCTGGCGCCGGGCACCGCGCTGCGCTACCCGGTCCGCCGGCCCGACCCGCCGCTGCTGCTCGGCGCCTGGGGGGCGCAGGGCGCGGCCCTCGCCGGCCGGATCGCCGACGAGATCAAGGTGGGCGGCAGCGCCAACCCGGACATGGTGCCGGTGATCCGCGACCGGTTGCGGGTCGGCGCCGACCGGGCCGGACGGGATGTCGACGCGATCGGCATCGTGCTCGGCGCGGTGACCGTGGTGGACACCGACGGCGAGGCGGCCCGGGCCAGGGCCCGTACCGAGGTGGCGATGTACCTCGCCGTGGTCGCGGACCTCGACCCGACCGTGACGCTGCCCGACGGCCTGGTGGCCCGGGTCGGCGAACTGGTCGACGCCGGCCGCGACGCGGAGGCCGGCCGGCTGATCCCCGATGACGTGCTCGACCGGTTCGCCTTCTCCGGTACCCCGGAGCAGGTGGCCACGCAGGCCCAGGCACTGATCGACGCCGGGGTCCGGCGGGTCGAGTTCGGCACGCCGCACGGGCTGACCGACGACGGCGGAGTGGCGCTGCTCGGCTCCGCCGTGCTGCCGCTGCTGTCCCGCTGAGCGGGGAGGTTGCGACCATGGACGTCCTGGTGGTGGCCGGCCCGGAACTGGTGGCCGACCTCGACCTGCTGCGGACGCTGACCGGCTCCACCTGCGCGGAACTGGGCGTGACCAGCCGGTTGGTGACCGCAGCCTCGGCCGGCGAGGTGCGCTCCGCCGTCGCGGCGGCGACCGGTCCGGTGGTCGTGCTGCCCGGACCGACGCCCGAGGTACGCGCCGGCATGGCCACCGCACCGGCCACCGTGGTCCACTACGACCTCACCGTCGCCACCCCGGTCGATGGCGTGGCCCACCTGCATGGGCGGGGCGTCTGGGGCCTGGTCTGGGCGATCCGGCACGCCGTGCACCGCCTCCGGACGCCAACCCGGCGGATCGCCTACGGCAGCCATCCGGAGCAGTGGGGTGAGCTGCGGCTGCCGGTGGACGGGGCGGCCGGCCCAGTCCCGGTCGCGGTGCTGCTGCACGGCGGATTCTGGCGGTCGATCTGGGGCGCCGACCTGATGGACGCCCTCGCCGTGGACCTGGCCGACCGGGGCTGGGCAGCGTGGAACCTGGAGTACCGTCGCCCCGACCGGCACGGCTGGGACAGCACCACCGCCGACGTTGCGGCCGGTGTGGCGGCCCTCTCGGCTCTCGCCACCGACCGGCCGCTCGACCTGGACCGGGTGGTGGTGTTCGGGCACTCGGCCGGTGGGCAGTTGGCGCTCCGGCTCGCCGCCGACCTGGCGTCGACGGTTTCCGGGGCCGATCCGGTGCCTACCGTGCCGGCCTCCGCCCGGCCGGGGTCTCCGGTCCGGGTGGCGTTGGCGGTCTCCCTGGCCGGGGTGGTCGACCTGGCCGAGGGGGAACGGCGGTACCTGGGCGAGGGGGCCGTCCGCAGCGCGCTCGGCGGCACCCCGGCGACCGTGCCGGACCGGTACGCCGCTGGCGACCCGCTGGCCCGGCTGCCGCTCGGCGTGCCGACCCTGCTGGTGCAGGGGACCGGCGACGGGCTCGACCTGATCGACGTCAACCGCCGGTACGCGGTGGCGGCCCGCGCGGCCGGTGACGACCTGACCCATCTCGAACAGGCCGGGGACCACTTCGACGTCATCACCCCGGGCTCGGCGATCTGGCAGGCCGCCATGGCCGAGGTGGACCGGCGGATCCACGGCTGACCAGCGGGCCGGACCGCCTGTTTCATCCAGGTGAACACACTGCTGCCGGCCGGGGTGGTCGGCTCAGAACAGCCGGGGCGTGACCACCGAGACGACGGTGGTCACCATGTCGGTGTCGTTGTACATCCGGTGCGGCACCGACGAGCGCAGATGCACGCTGTCCCCGGGGTGCAGCCGGTGCTCCGTGCCGTCGACCTCGTAGAGCAGTTCGCCCGAGATGACGTACGCGAACTCCTCCCCGGCGTGGCCGTACGCGTTCTCCCGGCGCCCGCCGGGAGCGATGTGCACCAGCATCGGTTCCAGGACGAGCCCCGGTCCCCGCTCGGAGAGCATCCGGTAGGTCTGCTGGCCCGAAACGTACTGGGTGCCGGTGTTCTCCGCCCTGGTCAGGGTGAAGTGGGTGGTCGGTGGCGGTGTCGGCTCCTCGGTGTCGTTGCGGCCGGTGTCGAAGAACTCGGCCACCGAGCGGTCCAGTGCCCCGGCGACGCTGCCCAGCGCGGTCAGCCCGATGGAGGAGATGCCCCGTTCGACCTGGGAGAGGAACCCGATCGACAGGCCGGACCGCGACGCCAGCCCGCGCAGGGTCAACCCGCGTTCGGTGCGGAACTGCCGGATGCGGGCGCCCACCAGACCCGCGCCGGGACCGTCGTCGACCCGCGCGTCGGGCCGCACCCGTTCCCGTGCCGGGGACTGTTCGATGGACCGCACCGGGACCTCCCTGTCGCGGCTGGGTGGGACCGCCGCCAGCTCTGTTCGATGGTATCGAACTTGGGTCCGCCAGCCGAGACCGGAGCGCCGGTTCCACCCGCCGGCAGCAGCGTGTCCGGCGCCCGGTCGGGGGCGTTCCCGGAGGCAGTGGGCCGTGACATTCCGCTGATATCCGACGGTTATTGTCCAATCACGGGGCGCTACCGACCGGAATTGATGGCTATCATCAGCGGTGTTGCCGGCCGCCGGTGGCGAAGACGCGACCTCGGGGGAGGTGCGTGCGAATGTCCCCAGGACTCGCTGACCACCCGTCACTGAGCCTCCTGCGACCGAGGCTGATCACTGCCCTGGACGCCCGGCCCCGGTCGCTGGGCCTGGTCGTCGCGCCCGCCGGATCCGGCAAGACCACCCTGCTCGCCCAGTACGCCGCCACCGTGGACGGACCGGCGGGCTGGCTGCGTACCGTCCCGTCGGACGCCGACCCGGCGCGGGTGGCGCGCCGGCTGGCGGACGTCCTGCCCGACGACGCCGGTCTGCTGGTCGTCGACGACCTGCACCTGATCGAGGGTTCGGCCGGGGAGTCCATGCTGCTGGACCGGGCCCACGCCCTGGCCCGCGACGGCCTGCGGGTACTGGTCGGCACCCGGCGGACCCCGCCGCTGATCCTGACCCGGCACGAGTTCTCCGACAGCGTCGTCATCGACGCCGACCAGCTCCGCTTCCGCACCTGGGAGGTCGAACGGCTGCTGTGTGACGTCTACCGTGAGCCCCTACCGGCCGACGACGTGGCGGCCCTGACCCGCCGGCTCGGTGGCTGGGCGGCCGGTTTGCAGCTCTACCACCTGTCCACCCGGGGCCAACCGCTGACCGACCGGCGTCGCGCGGTGGCCTCGCTGGCCGGCCGGTCGGCGTTGTCCCGGGACTACCTCACCCGGACCGTGCTCGCCGAACTCGCCCCGTCGCTGCGCCGGTTCCTCGTCCGTACCAGCGTGTTCGAGGTCCTCACCGCCGCGCGCTGCGACGCGCTGCTGGGCGACGGCGACGGACAGGCCGCATTGGAGGAGTTGGAACGCCGGCAGGCGTTCACCACCTCCCACGACGGCGGCCGCACCTTCACCTACCACGAGGTGCTGCGTGCCCACCTGATCGCCGTACTGACCGAGGAACTGGGGGAGACCGGCGCGCGTGCCTGGCATGCGCGCGCCGGCCGGCTCCTCGCCGGGGAGGGCGCCCTGCTGGAGGCGGCCCGCTGCTTCGCCCGGGCCCAGCGGTGGGCCGAGGTGCACCGGCTGCTCGACACCGCCGGCAGCAGCGTGGCCGTACAGGGCCTCGACCCCTGGTCCGACCTGCTGCCCGACTGGTTCATCGCCGAGGATCCGTGGCTGGTCCTCGCCGACGCGCGACACCGGATCAACGAGGGACAACTGGCGGCGGCGGTACCGCTGCTGCGCCGGGCCGAGGAGATGTTCGACAGTGAACCGGCCCGGCTGCGCTGCCGCACCCTGCGGGCCAGCGTGACGACCTGGCTGCCGGAGGGCCCACACTGGCGGGGACACTGGTCCGGCTGGCTGCGGACGGCCACCCGGCGGCACCCGGTGCTGGTCGTCGGTGAGGCGGAACGTCTCACCGACGTCGAGGGTGCCCTGGTGCGGGCGGGCGCGTTGCTGCTGGCCGGCCACGTCGCCGAGGCGCTGCGTACCCTGGACCGTTCGGTCCCCGCCCGGGGCGGCCTGACCGGGCTGGTCTGCCAGCTCCTGCGCGCCGTCGCCGCGTTGACCCGGGGGGGTTCCGCCGCGGTCGTCGCGGTCGCCGCCACCGGCCTGGACGCCGACCGCGCCGGCCTCGCCTGGCTGGCCCGGCTCGCCCGGGCGGTGCCCGCGCTGACCGGCACGGAGGCCGACCTCAAGGAGGCTGCCGCGGTCGGCGAGGAGTGCGACCGGCTGGGCGACCCGTGGGGTGCCCTGCTCGCCACCGGCTGCGCCGCGTTGGCCCGGTCGCTGCGCGGCGGGCCGGGAGTCGAGGAGGCGGGCCGGCTGCTCGACCGGGCCCGCGCGGTGGAGAGCGGCGTGCTGGCCGCCTGGGCGCAGTCCCTGCTCGCTCTGGCCGCCGTACGGGCCCGACTGCCCGACGCCGAGGTCGAGGTGCGCCGGGCGGAGAGCACCGCCCGGTCGGCGGGCGTACCCGGGGCGCGGGTGCTGGCCCTCGCCGCCGGCGTACCGACCGGGCCCGGGCGCGCGGCCGGCCTGGCCGTCGTACGCACCGCCGCCGAGCAGACCGGGATCCCCGACGCGGCGGTGACCGCCTGGCTCTCCCCGGAACCGGGCCCGGCACCGGTCGTGTCGGAGACGGCGCCGCTGACCGTACGCTGCTTCGGCGGTTTCCAGCTCTGTCTGCACGGGGAGCCGCTGAACTGGTCGCCGCTGCGTCCCCGGGCCCGCGCGGTGGCCCGGATCCTGGCCATGCACGCCGGTCGGGCCGTGCACCGCGACCGGCTCCTGGCCGCCCTCTGGCCGGACACCGACCCTGCCACCGCCACCCGTTCGCTGCACGTTGCACTGTCCAGCCTGCGCCGGTTCCTCGACACCCACCTGCCGGCGGTCGACCGGGAGGCGCTGCTGCACCGCGACGGCGACGCCTATCTGCTCGCGCTTCCGCCGGGCACCTGGTGTGACGTCACCGAGTTCCGGCGGGCCGTGCACCGGGCATCCCGGTTCGGCTACCTGCGGCATCCGCGCGCCCTCGACGACCTGCGGGTGGCGGTCGCCGCGTACACCGGTGAGCTGCTGCCGGAGGACGGCCCGGCGGAATGGGTGGTGACCGAGCGGGAGACGCTGCGCCGGCAGGCGGCGGACGCGGCGGCCGACCTGGCGGCGGCGGCCCTCGACGGTGCCACCACCGCCGGTGCCGACCCGGCGGTGACGATGGCGGCCCGTTGCGTCGAGATCGACCCGTGTCACGACGTCGGCTGGCGACTGCTGATCGCGGCGCACAGCCGGGCGGGCAACGTGGCCGCCGCCGCGCACGCCCGCCGCCGCTACGCCGACGTCCTCGTCTCCCTCGGGCTCGATCCGGCGCTGGTGGACGGCGTACCGGCGGATGGTCCCCCGGTCAGCGCCGGCCGAAGAACTCCGCTTCCGCGATCGCCACGGCCGGCACCAGGTCGTGGCCGTAGGTTGAGCGGACCTCCAGCCTGATCCGTACGACGTCCGCCTCCTCCACGGTGAAGTGCTGTTCACCCGGCGTGTCCCGCAGGTCTATGTCGGTCCGCTCCTGCCGCCCGTCGCGTCGTTCCGTGATCACGGTGAGCCGCCGTGGACGACCGGAGGCGAGGAACTTCTGCCGGTTCAGGCCGACCCCCGGGGTGATCACCACGGTGAGCAGCCGGACCGGCTCGCGGTACCGGCCCTCCACCCAGGCGTTGATGCCGGTGCCAGTCGGCGCCCAGTAGCGGTTGTTCGCTCCGTCGGTCAGCCGGGCCGCTGCCGCATCCGGCAGTGCCGACGAGGCGGACACCGTGTCCGGTACCAGGGGCATCGGGTCCTGGGTGCGGTCGCGTACCGCCTCCACCGCCCGCCGGACCAGCGGCGGTCCGACGACCGCCAGTACCGCGACCAGGCAGAGCGCGAAGACGATCAGCAGCGTCAACCGGGCGGCGGTCGACCGCCGGTCGTCCCGGGCCGGCCGGCGACGGGTCCTGCGCCGCAGCCGGTCCCACAGCCGCTGCCACCAGGTGCGCTCCGGCGTGGACCGCACCACGGTGTCCAGCGGGTCACCGCAGTACCGGCAGAACCGCCGATCCGGCCGGTTGTCCCGGCCGCAGGCCGGGCAGAACTGCTGTTCCGGCGTTGGGTGCGCCTCCCGGTCGACCGGGTCGACCGGGTCGACCGGTACCGGCGCCGGCCCGGGCGACTCGGTGGTCCGCTCCGACGGTCCGGGCTGGCGGGGTGGCGGCTGTTCCGGGGGACCGGGCCGCTCCTCCCGGGCCCGTTCCTTCCCGGCGCTGTCGTCACCGGTCCGCTCGTCACCGGTCCGCTCGGTCGTGGTCCGGTCGTCTCCGGCCCGCTCGGTCGTGGTCCGGTCGTCACCGGTCCGGTCCGGGTCGGCCTGACCACCGCCGGTGCGGTCGTCGGTCACCGGGGCAGGGCCGGACCCGGTCGCTGTCGTGACGTCGTTGTCCCAGCGGAGGAAGACGCCACAGGCGCCACAGAAGCGTTCGTCGTCGCGGTTGTGGGTAGCGCACTCCGGGCAGGTGATCATGGCTGGGTCTCCACTGCCACCCGGACGTGGACCGGTACGGTGGCCGCCAGGATCCGCCGTACCACCGCCTCGTCGGCCCCCCGGGCGATCCGCACCCGGACCTCCGCCTGCCCTTCGGGCGGGGGCGCGTCGGTCGGCGTCGTCGAGCAGCTCACCCCGCCACTGTCGGTCACCTCGACCGGTGCGCCGGTGGCCAACTCAACCGCCAGTGCGATGCCCCGGGCCGTACCGCGCCACCGGTGCAGCTCCACGGCGTGCCGGACCAGTTCCCGCCGCTGGTGCGCCGGTCCGTCCCCGTCGACCGGCGCGCCCCCGCCGACCGGCCCGTCCCCGTCGACCGGCGCCGCCACCCAGCCGGCGAGCCAGTCCAGGAAGTCCGGCGGGGCCAGGTCCAGATCGAGGTACGCGTCGAGGCAGTCGAGGGTCAGCAGTACCGGCGCCAGCACCTCGTCCAGACCGGCGGTGAACCGCTGTGCGAAGTCGTCCTCCAGGTACGCCGCAGGCAACGCCTGCCCGATCGGGTGGGGGCTGGCCAGCCCCGGTACCGCACCCCGCATGATCCCCTCCTGACTCCGCCGGGCCACCGCCCGGCCGGTGACCTGATCCCGGCGGGCCGCCCCTCAACCGGTGACCCGCACCTGGTGGTCGTACGAGAACGCCAGAGCCCGGTCGTCGAGTTCGATGCGCTGCACCTCCGCCCCGCGGGTACCCGTGGTCGGGTCGGCACCCATCAGCCGGACATCCTCCACCAGGTCCACCCCGTCGACCCGTTGCAGCACGGCGTGCAGTTCACCCGACTGGACCGGTCGACCGAACGGCCACCCGGTGCCGTCGGGCCCACCGACCACCGGGTCCAGGTAGCCGTAGAGGGCCCGCAGCGCCCGCCGACGCAGCTCCGCGTGGGAGACGGTGGCGCGGGGCAACGCGCGGACCCGGGCCAGGACCGTCACCCCCTGGTAGAACGGCGGTTCGACCAGCACCAGGGCACCGACGCAGCGGCGGGCGTCCAGGTGTGCCTTGATCCGGTCCAGCACCTCCTGGCGGGGCCGCAGCGCGTCGAACCGGGCGCTGTCGTCCTCGGTCTCCCGGTGCTCGCCGAGGGCCGGTACGACCAGCACCCGCACCGTGGACGAACCGTCACCCGCCGGAACACAGTGCACCCGCAGCACCTCCGGTGCCGCCTCCCGGGCCAGGTGCGCGTAGTCCTCGGCGGTCACCGCCCGGTCCCGGGTCCGCACGGTCAGCGGTCCGCGTACCCGGGCCTCGTCCAGTGACTCGCCGTCCACGCCACCGGACGCCGCCGTGCGGTTGGTCACCGTGGACACGAACGGCACCGGGTCGCGCAGCACGGTCAACGTGCGGGCGGCCACGTTGCCCTGCCGGCCACCGCCGGTGCGGTACGCCGGAATCCGGACCACCACCCCCTTCTGCGGCATCCCCCCGTACCGGTGCACCGTCCCGTCGGCGTGCCGGACCGCCGGGCCGAAACGGATCTCCCCGGTGGACCGGTCCACGCACACGTGCCGGTCGTCCGGAGCCGAGTCGGCGAAGCTGGTCACCTCGTGCCAGGTCTGCCAGCCGTCGGCGCTGCCCACCTCGACCTCGACGGTGCCGGCACCGGCCACGATCGGGGCCCGCTGCACGGTGAACCGCTGCCCCGGCACCCCCTCGGCGATCCCGAGGGTCTCCCCGGCGATCAACTCGGCGTGACAGGCGGCGACCGTACCGCCGATGGTGTCTGCTGCGGCCCGACCCAGCCGGGGCGGGGCATGGTAGAACGGCTGCCCGGCGGCCGGTTCCCGCAGGCGGCAGCGCAGCCACGCGGCGCGGCGCCGGGCCACCATCGACACGGCGTGCCCGGCCGGTACGTGCAGGACCACCTCACCGGCCCGGTTCAGCGCACCCGTGGTGTTGCGTTCCTCCGGGCACGGCGCCCAACCGCCGTCGGTCCACGCCTCCCACACCAGCGGGGGGTTCGTCGGGTCCACGCCCCGCCCGGCGACCGCCCAGTCCATGGTGAGCAGCACCGCGCAGCCGGGTACCGGCCGGTCGAGACCGAACAGCACGGCGTCCCCGGGGACCGGCGGGTCGGCGAACGCGGCGATCCGCTCCGGGCCGCCCAGGTCACCGGTGCGGTCGGCCTGCTCACCGCCGGCCGCCACGGTGGCCACCGCGACCAGCTCACACGGCGGTACGGTCAACTCGCGGACCGTCTCGAAGGTCACCGGCTCGACGTTCTCGGCGCGCACCGTCGCCACGTGCGTGCCGGCGGGCACCACCACCGGGACGTCCCGTGGCGCGGACAGCCAGAAGGTCACCTCCGTCGACGCCACCGACGGCGCGAACGGGGTGACCCCGATCAGGTCGAGAAACTTCACGTAGTGCCGGTCCGGTACCCGGTTGAGCCGGTAGAGCAGCTGGTCGACCAGGTACGCGAACGTCTCGATCAGGGTCACCCCCGGGTCGGAGACGTTGTGGTCGGTCCACTCCGGGCAGCGCTGCTGCACCATCCGCTTCGCGTCGTCCACCAGGTCCTGGAAACGCCGGTCGTCGAGGTTCGGTGGGATCAGGGCCATCAGTCCGCTCCGGGATCGTGCGCGGGGATGGTGTAGAACGGGAACACCAGGTTGCGGGGATCGTTGTCGTGCCGCAGCCGGTACCGGATGTCGATGAGCAGCTCACCCCGGGCGGCGTCGGCGAAGTCCACCAGCACGTCGTCGAGTTCGATCCGGGGCTCCCACCGATCCAACGCCCGCCGGACCTGGTAGGCGATCTGCCCGGCGGTGGACGGGTCGGCCGGGGCGAACACCAACTCGTGGATCGCGCACCCGAACTCGGGGCGGCCCGGCCGCTCACCCGGCGCGGTGCTCAGGATCAGCCAGATGCTCTCCACCACCTCGCGGTCCCCGCGCACCAGGGCGATGCCCCCGGTCGGTCCGGTACGCAACGGGAACGCCCAACCGGCGCCGACGAAGTCGCTGCTCATCCCCTCACCCGCCGATCAGCACGGTCGGACAGCCGCTCAGGATCGGGGCCCCGCACCCGGTCAGGTCGCCGACCCGGGCGGCGGGCCGGCCACCGATGAGCACCGTCGGGCAGCCGGGCGGCACCACCGGCGACGGCGGGTGCGGCGGGGTGCCGGGGAAGGTGCAGGCGTGCATCGTGCCCACCGTGGCGGCGGGCTGCCGACCGATCAGCACGGTCGGCACGCCGGGGCCGCCGAGCGTACCCGGGTGGCCGGTCGGGTCACCGACGCGGGCGGCTGCTGGCACGGCTCATCTCCCCTCGTTCGCGCCGGTCGGTCCCGGCATGGTCGTCTCCGCACCCGGTCCGCAGGTCACCGGCACGTCATCACCGTCCTCAGTTGATCCGGACCACGCCGCCACGGACGGTCACCGTTCCGCCAGCGGTCAGTTCCGCACCACCGGAACCGGTGACCTTGACCGTGGCGCCCTCCACCGAGGCCCCGGCCGTGCCCCTGACGGTGACCCGGCCGTCGCCCTCGATGCCCAGGTCACCCTTGGCGCGCATGGTGATCCGCTGCCCGGCCAGCTCCAGTGCACCCGAGCCGGCGTCCAGGGTCAGCCCGTCACGTCCGCTGACCGTGACCTTGCCGTCGCTGACGATCTCGATCTGTTTCCCGGTACGGTCCAGCCGTACCAGGAACTTCCGGTCACCGGTGGCGATCAGTACCCCGTCCGGGCCGCTGCCGGCCTCCAGCAGTTCCAGCCGGTGGCCGGTGCGGGACACCAGCGCCCGGGCGGCGATCCGGCCGCTGCTGCCGTCCACCGGTTCGGTGTCCAGCTTCGGTGGCTTGTCCGTGCCGTTGTGCAGGCCGCCGAGCACGTACGCGGCGTCGAGGTTGCCGCCGGTGAAGCCGACCAGCACCTCGTCACCCACCTCGGGCAGCAGCACCGCGCCCCGGTCGGCACCGGCACCGGCCTGTACCACCCGCGCCCAGCCGGTGGTGTACTGCCCGTCCAGCCACGGCAGGGTCAGCCGTACCCGACCCAGTTGCCGGGGGTCCCGGACGTCGCTGACCACCGCCGGAACCAGCCCGTCGGCCACCCGTTCGGTGGGCGTACCGCCGCCGGCCAGGCCGTACAGGGTGCGGTCCGAGCGGCCGGAGACGGTGAACGCGGTGGTGTAGCCAGCCTGCTCGCTGAACACGTGCCGGGTGCTGGTCAGCACGTACTTCCCCTCGAACGGCGCACCGACGTTGGCCAGGGCCACCGCCACCCCGGCCCGCAGCCGGGCGTTGCCCTTGGCCACCCCCTCGATCTCGGCGCAGCCGCCACCGAGCAGGTCGGCCGTCGCACCGGCCACCGCCCGGACCGCCGCGTCGGTGCCGAGCGTCGGATCGGCGACCAGGTACGCCGGTGCACCCACGTCCCGCCCCAGCGCGGCCGGGTCCGCGCCGACCCCCTCCGCACCCGGTACCCGGGGTGTCGCGGCGGCACTGACCGCCTGCATGGCGTCCGGGTCCCAACCCCGGGCGGTCACCTCGGGCACCTGCGCGGTGGCGGTGATCCCGGCCCGCAACGCCACCAGGTTGCGGTTGACCTCCAGCACCAGCGGATCCTGGGTGGCCCGCGCCGACGGGTCCGGTGCGCCGGCCGGCGGTTCGGGCATCCGCAGGTGCAGGGCCCCGTCGACGACCGTCACCTGCGCGCCGACCAGCCCGGCGAGCCGCCCCAGGAACACCCAGTCGCTGACGTTGTCCTGACTGATCTGCACCTCCGGCGTACCGCCGAAGCCGGTCACCGGATCGATCCGGCCGACCGGCAGCCCGGCCCGCTGCGCGACCGCCCGGACGATGTCCGGGACCGTCATGTTCGGGTACGCGGCCACCCGCCGCCCGCGCATCAACCGGTGGGTCAGGTCCAGGCCACGGATCTCGGTGAACGTGCCGCCCGCGTCGAGTTCGCACTCCACCGCGGTCACCTCACCGGTCAGCAGCGGCAGCGGCCCGCCCGGATCGGAACTCTGCGCGGTCAGCGTGACCCTGGCGCCGATGGTGAACCCGCCCTTCGCCAGCACCGAACGGTCCGGGTCCCGGTAGCGCAGCACGAACCGGTCGGGCAGGTTCCGGCTGTCGTCGACCGCCGCGTACGTCAGCAGCCCGGCGACCGCGGCGGGCAGCGCGCTGCCGCCCACCTCTACCAGCAGCGCGTTGGCGAACTGTTCATTGGCCATGCGGACCGACCAGGGTGGACAACTCCTCCGGTGCGGGTACCAGCAGCGCCCGACCGGGACGCAACCGCAACGGGTCGTCGATCTCGTTGGCCTCGGCGATCACCCGCCACAGCCCCGCCCGCCCGTACGCCGCATAGGCGATCGAGTGCAGGGTGTCCCCGGCGACGACGACATGGACGTCACGGGCGGCCAGCGCACCGGAGGTCGGGTTCTGCCCGGACTGCTCACCGGAGATCTCCTCCAGGGTGACCGTGCACAGCGCCCGGATCGGCGTACCACCCGGGGTGAAGAGCGTGTACTTGGCGTTGACGCTGGCCACGAAGGAGGGGAAGCCGACCATGCCACCCCAGTGGAACACCACCCACGGTGGGGAGCCCTTTTTCTGCTGCCGGCTCGCCTCGGTCGGTACGCAGCAGGCGAAAAGTTCCTCGACCCGCTTCACCACCGAACTGTCCATGGTGTCGGTGGCGTCGAAGAACATCTCCACGGTCAGCTTGGCCGGATCGGCGCCGGTGAACTCCGGTACGCCGCTCTTCTTCGCGTTGCGCTGCGCGTCCCGTTTCCACTTGGCGGTCTTGGTCAGGGCCAGTTCCTTCGGGTTGAACTGGAACGGGATCCGGTGCAACTGCGGACCGGGCGAGGCGGTGCCGCCGTTGCGCGGCGGCTCGTGCAGTTGCAGGTACGCGTGGGTGAGCTGGGGCGGGGCACCACCCTGCTGCCCACCGGAGCTGCCGGCGGCGCTGAACGTGACCGGGGACGCGCTCACCGGTCACCCCCCGGTACCCGGGCCGAAAAACCCGTGATGGGCCAGCTCCAGGGTCTCCACGGCCACCTTCGGGTTGTCCGGACTCAACTGCGGGCCGGTCCAGCGCACCGGGATCACGTCGAGCAGACCCCACCGGGCGATCACGGTGCCCTCCAGGGTGCGCGCCTCGATGGTGGCGGTCTTGCGTCTGAGCCCGCTGGCCATTCCGGAGAACCAGCGCATCAGCTTCGCGCTGTCCGCGGTGACCGGGCGGGAGAGCTTCACGTTGGAGAACTTCATTCGGGTCGGCAACTGCCAGACGTGCCCGTTGTTGCCGCCCTCCTCCCGCTGCTCCACGACCACCTCGCAGCCCAGCCCGTCGCAGGTGTTGAACGCGCCGAGATCCTGGTCGTCGATCTTCACGACGAAGGCGATCGCGACGGCGACCTCGTCCCTGCTCATCGCTCCTCCTCCTTCCGCTCGGGAGTCGTACCGGTCCGCGTGCCGGCGCTGGCCGGGTCGGTCGGGATCAGCCCGGCCCGCTGAGCACCCCGTGCCGTTCCCGGTCGAGCCGTAGCTCGGTCCGCAGGCGCCGCAGCAGCGGGTCGTAGAGCTTCTTCAGCAGTTCCTCCGGCTCCACCCCGGCTGCCATCCCCGCTGCTGGGCCCGCTGCCGGGCCACCCGCCGCCGCTGTCGGGGGCGGTGCTTCTCCGACCGGCTCAGCGAGTGGTTCGCCTGGTGGCGTCGCTGCCGGTGGCTCGGTGACCGGTGGGCTGTCGGGAGCCGGCGCCGGCTCATCCCACGTCGGCGCAGGCTCATCCCACCCGGCCGCGCGTTGCACCACCGGCCGGTCCGCCGGGGACGACACGACCGGCACCGACACGACCGGCACCGACACGACCGGCGGTGCCTGCGACGGCCACCCCGTCGGGTACCCGGCCCCGGTTGTGGCATCCGGCGCGGGACCGAGCGGGGCACCCACCCACCGCTGCACCGGTACCGGGTACGTCCCGACCGACGGGGTAGCCGGCAGTGGGGTCTGACCGGGGTTGGTTGTCGCCGGCCCCGGGCTGCCGCCCGGTCGGCTGCCCTGCCAGAGGTTGCCGCCCGGTCCGGTTGCCGATACCGACCAGGCGGTACCGTCCGCCCCGGTCGACCGCTGCACCGGCATGCCGGCCGTGCCGACCGGCGGCGTCGCGGTGCCGACCGATGGGAGTACGCCCGGCTGTTCCGCGCCGATCGGCGCCAGCGCCGAACCCGGATCGGCGGGCTCGACGTGCGGGCCACTCGATGACGGCGGTGGACTACCGGGCCCGGCCGGGCCGGCACTCGGGCGGCCGGTGTGCTCCGGGTCGTCCCGTTCCCACCGGACGCGCTGGACGGCCGGCGGAGCCGGGGTGGACGCCACCGGTTCGACGCCGCTGAACAGTACCGGCGGCCGGTCACCGATGAGCCGGGCGACCGCCGGTGGTGGTGACGGGGGAGCGTCGACCGGCTCCGGAACCATCGCTCCGGCGGTCGTTGGCAGGGGCAGATCGGGGCCGGTGACGGCCCGCTGTACGGGTACCGCCCCGAACGACACATCCGGTCCGGCCGCCGCACCGGCGATCGGGGCGGCGGCCTGACCGAGCAGCGGCGCCTGGTCCAGGACAGGGGTCGACGGGGCGGCGTCGGCCGGGAACCGCTGTACCGGCTCGGGGCCGGATTCCGGGGCACCGGCACGTCCGGCGTCCGGCGTGGCGGCGTCTGCCGGCCCGGCGGTGGACAACGGCAGGTCCGGCGCGGCGGCGTGCCCGTCGCCGGTACGACCGGGCGGGGTCGGGGGGCCCGGCGGTGGGCCGGGGCCGCCGGACGGGCCCTCGGTCGCGTGCCGGGCCACGGTGATGTCGCCGCCCGGGGTGGTGCCTCCGCCCGGGGTGTTGCCTCCGCCCACCCATCCGGCGGCGGCCCCGGTACCGGTCAACGGCGGTACCAGCGACACGATCGGTCGGCCGAGGCCCAGCCGGCGTGGCACGGCACCGCCGACATCGGCGGCCCGCTGCACCGGGTGGACCGCAGTGTCCCGTACCTGAGGCAACGGAGCCGGGAGAGCGGCGGTGGTCGGCCCGGACCCGCCCTGCGCCAGTAACGGGACGACCAGCGGGGACGGCGCCGGGGAGGGGCCGGACGACTCCACGACCCGGGACACCGGCAGTGATTCCGTACCGTCTGCTTGACCCAGGGTGGGTGCGTCCGTATCCCCCGGCGCGGCCTCCGGGGCGTCGGCGCCGGGGCCGCTCCACGTGTCCGCCCCGGCCTCCGGGCCGTTGCCCGTCACCGGGGTGGCCGGTGCATCGGATGCCAGTGGCATCGGCGGTGCCTCGGCCGTTACCGGGGCGGCGGGAAGTGGCGCGGGCGTGGCTGGCGCGACGGTCGGCAGGTGCCGGGTGAGCGCCGGTGCCGGCGCGGTGAGCAACGGCCCGGCCGGGCCGACGAGACGCTGCACCCGTACCGGAGCCGGCCGGTTCGATGGCGGAGACGCCAGCGGCAGCGGCAGCGTTTCCCCGGTGGATGGCGGGTCGGCCACCGGCACGGCGGCCCCGTGCAGCGTCCCGGCCGGCTCGGCGTCGCCGACGACATGCCCCAGCGGCGCGAGGTACGACGGGTTGCCCCAGGCGGCCAGCGAAGCGGTGAACGACTCCGGCCGGAGCAGCCGGGGCTCGTCCGGTACGACCCGTTGGATCGGCGGCAGCACCGCCCAGGCCGGGGGCCCGGCCGGCGGCGTACCCGCATCGGATCGGTCCGGGACGGCCCGGTCAGCCGGACCGGCGGCGCCTGTGCCGGAGTGGCTCGTCGGCGGCGCACCGGCTATGCCGGCGTGGTCTGCCGGCGGTGCACCGTCCACGGCCGACCGTTGTACGGCCCGCTCCCGCCGACGCCAGGGCCACCACATGGGTCACCGTCCCTGACTGATCCGGGTGTTGATGCTGGCGATCTCGGCCACGTAGCGCAGCCGCTCACCGTGCTCCAGGTCGAGGATGTCCTCCAGCGACCAGTGGAAGTGGTAGGCGACGTACGCGACCTCGGTGTACAGGCGATCGGCCGCGTACGTCACGATTCCCCCAGGCGGCCACCGGCGAGGTCGACGACGAACCCGTGCCGGCACTCCGGGCAGACCACGCCGGCCCGGGTGTGCCCCTCGCTGTTGATCCGCCGGTACATGTCCTGGAGGAACGCCAGATCCGAGGCGAAGAGGTCCTCCACGATGCCGGGGTGCACGTCGACGACCGTGCCGATCCGGGTGATCACCCGGCTGAGCAGCACCACGGTCAGGTAGGGCGGGTTCTCTCGTACCCGGTCGTCGCGCAGCGGCACCAGTTCGTCCCGCGCGGTGGCCAACCGCATCACCCCGTCCCGGTGCACCATGCCGGCGGCGTCCACGTACCCCCGGGGCAACTCGAACGGGAACTCGGTCCGCAGGGTCTCCCGCTGCGGGGCGACGGGCGCCTCGGTGGCCGGTACCGCCCCGGGCGGCGGGACGAGCGACGACGTACGACGCATCGGGCTACTCGACTTCCATCGACTCGTACGTCACCACGAGCTTCTCGGTGAGTACGCTGGTGTCGCCGGCCTTCAGCGAGCTGATCTCCAGGCTCTTCGCCCACGCGTTGGTCAGCTTGTACCGCTTGATCGGAAAGCCCTCGTAGTCGAAGACGATGATCGCGCCGCCCTTGCGCGCGTCGCCCATCTTGCCGAACCGGCAGTCCTTGATCCACCGCTCGAAGCTGTTGTCGGCGGTCAGACCCCGGGTCAGCGTGACCTCACCGGCCTTCGGGGCGCCGGGTGCCTTGCGGACCACGAACTTGCCGTCGGCGGTGTTCGACTTGTACTCGATCACGTCCTGTTCCATCTTCAGGCCGGTGACCTCGGTGATCTGCCGGATGATGATGCTGTCCACCTCCAGGCCGAACGAGTGGCCGACGGCGGAGTCGAAATCGGGGAGCGGCACGACTGCCTCCTGACGCTACGGTGACTACTCGTTGACGAGGCTGGTGCCGCCGGAGAGCTGCGCCAGCTGGAAGATGACGAACTCGGCCGGCTTGACCGGGGCCACACCGATCTGGCAGACCACCTGGCCGGCGTCGATGCTCTCGGCGGGGTTGGTCTCCCGGTCGCAGCGGACGAAGAACGCCTCGTCCGGGGTCAGCCCGAACAGCGCACCGCGCCGCCACTCGTTGACCAGGAACGCGCTGATGGTGCGCCGGATCCGGGCCCATAGCGCGTCGTCGTTGGGCTCGAAGACCACCCACTGGGTGCCGTTGAGGATCGACTCCTCCAGGTAGTTGAACAGCCGCCGGACGTTGAGGTAGCGCCAGGCCGGGTCGGAGGAGAGGGTGCGGGCGCCCCAGACGAGGATGCCGCGACCCGGGAAGGCCCGGATGCAGTTGACCCCGATCGGATTCAGCAGCTCCTGCTCGGCGCGGGTGAGCTGGGTCTCCAGGGCCACCGCACCCCGGATCGACTCGTTGGCGGGCGCCTTGTGTACGCCCCGGGTTGCGTCGTTACGGGCCCAGACCCCGGCGATGTGGCCTGACGGCGGCATGAACCGGTTGGTGCCGCTCAACGGGTCGAACACCTTGATCCACGGGTAGTACAGCGTGGCGTACTTCGAGTCGTGCCCGGCCTGGTCGGTGCGCCACTCCTTGACCTGCTGCGGGGAGAGCCCCGGCGGCGGGTCGAGGATCGCCATCCGGTCACCCATCAGCTCACAGTGGGCGATCATCGCCGACTGCACCGCCTTGACCGACTCCAGGTCGATCGCGCCACGCTGGTAGGCCCCCATCAGGTCGGGCACCGCGACCATGGTCACCTCGTCGACTGCCTCCAGGCCGCCGAATCCGGTACGCTCCGCCGCGTCGCCCACGTACTCGTCGGCCGAGACGGTCTCCGGGGCGGAGCCCGGCCCTGGGCCGATGCCGGTCAGTGCCACCTCACCGCCCTGCGGCCGGGCCAACTGGCCGGTCGGCGCCGCCTCCTCGATCGTGATCAGTTTCGACCGCTCGCGGACCACGGTGACCACGTTGTCCTTGCCGCGCTTGGTGGTCACCGCCTCGAACGTCTCGGCCACCTGGCCGCCGCGCTTGACGATCAGGGTGAACCGGTCCTCAGCAGCGCCCTCCGGCGGGTCGGCCACCTCGACCGACAGGTCGTCCGGCACCCCCTCGGGCAGGGCGCGGGCCACCACCCGGTACGTGCCGAGGATCGCGGCCGGCTCGGCCCCGGCCGGTACCGCCTCGCCGCTGGCGCCGGCCCGGTCACCGCCCACCCGCACGATGTACGCGGCCCCGCCGCCCTGCATGAAGTACCCGTAGACGGCGTGGCCCAGGTAGCAGTCCGGCGCGAACTCGCCAAAGGTCTGCGAGTACTGGCTCCAGTTGGTGACCAGGGTCGGGGTGTTGAACGGCCCCTGCGCGGCGAAGCCGACGAACGCGGCGACCGCCGTACCGACCCCCTCGATCGGGCGGGAGCCGGTCACCTCCTCGACGTACACGCCCGGCGCCAGGTAGTTGGGCATCCCGCCTCCTCGTCCCTAGGGATCGAGTCGAGCGTCCCTCGTACGGGAGCGGGTTCACACGTCCACCGGGCCGCTTGATCGGGAAGGTTTGAGTGCCCGTTCAGGCATCGCCCACAGATAGAGTTCGACTGCTTCACGCAGGTTGGTCAGGGCGGCGTCGGGCGATTCACCCTGACTCGCCACATCCAGCTCAAGGCATCGTGCGACGTACCAGTCTTCTTCCTCGTGCACGGCTGCGGTGAACGTACGCACCCGGGGCCCTCGCTATACCGTCTGGTCGGCGCGGAGCGTGCGCAGGTCCGTCGCGGTGGCGATGGTCTCGAAGTCCGCGTCGACGTGCAGCAGGGTCAGGCCCCACGCCTGCGCGGTTGCCGCGATCAGCAGGTCGACGACCGAAGGTCCCTTGTGGTTACCCAGGTTCACCAGGTCATGCTGGGTTCGTTCAACGAACAGCCACGCGCTGTCGGGCATGGGATGCCAGGCGAACAGCGCCCGTAGCGTGCTCTGGAGTTGATCACGGTCGGCCTTGCTGGCGACGGCTCGCATGAGCTCGGCCTCCACGGGCGGGCACACCCCCACCAGCCCGGCCCGGACCGCGTCGACCCAGCGCGGCGCGATGTCACGGCCCTGCCGCAGGCGGATCACCAGGGAGGTGTCGGCCAGGTAGGTCACGCCGCTCGGTCCCCGTGGTCATCGATCTCGTCCTGCTCGATGAGGTCCAGGTCGAGGCGGCCGAGCAGATCCCGGAAGGAGTCCAGCAGTTGAGCGCGCCGCTCGGCGTCGACCGCAGCGGCCAGTTCCAGGGCGGCGTTCACGGTGTCACGTTTGGTGGTGGTGCGTAGCGCGCGTTGAGCGCGTACCAGCATCTCGTCGTCGATGTCGATCACAGTTCGACTCATATATCCAGCCCACCTCTCGTATATCAATGCACTATCGGTGAGGCTACCAAGGTGAAGTGCTTGCTGTAGCCGTACCTTCGTCAACGGCCGAGAGGGGTAGTCGTCACGCATGTCCCGGAGTGGGGCTGTGGTAGCCGGCAGCGGCCAGCGCCGTCGATCCGGGCGTCACACCAGATCCGGGTACGTGTCGACCGGTCATCCTCGGTGGACAGGGTGGTCTCGCCGAAGTCGAGAGCGCCGACGTGACCGAGAGAGTCTCGTAGCTCGCTCCGATAGATCATGTTCTTCGGCCTTCCGCTCGTGAGCCTGGGAAACGGATCGCACGGGTAGGTTCGCGGGCCTGCCGACACGGGATCCGGGTAGGTGGCCGGTTCCAACCGGCCACCTACCCGTGCGGGTGAACCTTCGTCCGGCTGCCACGCAAGGAGGAGGTTCGACCTGAAACTTAGGCTACACAGAGGCAGAAGTCAAGAACTCAGGTGCCACAGTGTCTTGAGTTTGGTGAAGCGGTCGTGATCAGATGGACATGCCACGCAAGAGAAGGACCTGAGCATGCCCGTGACCTCTGATTACGCGAGGATCGCCCACGAGATCGAGACGTCGATCAGGACGGGAGCCCGCGAGCCGCACAGCAAGCTGCCCACGCTGCTTGAGCTGAAGCGGGCGTACGGCGTCAGCGAGACGACGATCAAGTTCGCCCTGGTCTGGCTGGAGTCCCGCCACCTGATCTACCGGCATCAGGGCAAGGGAATCTACGTGGCTGCCGGTGACGCTTGGTTGACAGACCCCAAGGCGTAAGCGTTGCAACTGGAACTGTACTGCCCAGTTGCGGGCTGTGCGCTTACCAGTTTCCCAAACTCGAAACGTGACCTTTGATGACGTGAGGATGGCCTACCAGATCGCGTCCTGCCGCCTTATCCGCTCGGCAACGTCATCGCAGGCCTTAATCCTTCCAGTTCGTGCGAAGACCAAGGCTCCTGCAATGGGCGAGAGCTGCGTCGACCTGCGACAGGCCGTCCGGGAAGTCAAGCTCCCCGAGATCCAGGGCGGCCATGCCTTCGAAGACTTCAGTGTTGACCGAGCGTGCGATTTCGGGAAGATTCAGATGAGCTGCGTTGGGGCGAAGGCCGTAAGCGGTGCCAGCGATGACCAGAACGTGCTCCTGAGTGCGTTCCCAGTCCTCGTCCTCGTCCTGGAAGGTAGTGTCGTAGGCTTGGCTACCGTGCGGCCCGGGAGCATGGGTGCCCGCGTTCTCGGGTTCTGTTGTCTTGTCGGTCTGAATCTCGACTTCCCAGGCCAAGGTCAGTCGATCTTCCCAGTTTTCTGCGTTGGGGAAGTTGGAGAAGTACGTCGTACGATATCGCTTGATCGACCAGTTGACGATATCCGCATCGGTCTGCCCGAGATCGGCCAGGAATTGCGTCATGCAATCCAGGTTTCCTTCATTCAACTGCGTCAGGCCGGTGGTTGTCGCCTGAAACCGGCAGCGCAGTCGGTTGCGGTTTGAATCCCAGCGGGGGAGCCAAAGTCTGAAGTTCAGTGCTCCCGGGTCCGGCGTGACATCTGCCCGGTCGGTCATGGCGGGTCTCCTGGCCCTCTGAAATTGGGACCGACATCGAGTTTGAAGCCAGGTCCGCTCTTTTTTCCGTTGCAGCTGGTGCAGATGGTTGCATGATTTGATATTTCGTTGTACCAGTCTTCCCGTGGTGATTGGGCTGTGTTGTGCCCCTCGTCGTTCCAGTGCGTGGAAACCTCTCGCTTATGGTCGATGGCAGGGAGTCCGGTGGAGGTGGACTTGTTGGCTAGGTGTGGTGAGGTGGACTTGGTCCCCGGGCAGATGTACCAGTTGGATCCCGTGTGAATGCCACTCGGATCCCATCGGGACCTCTCAAGGTCTAGTCGATCCCTATGTTCCCGCAATTGTCTGCGCTTTTCCTTCAGGGCTGCGGAATCCCAGTCCGGGTAGAAGGTTGCGCGGATTGCCTTGCCATTCCGGTATTCATCGAGTAGCTGGCCTTTTGCCGTAAACGCGCTCTTCGTAAAATCGCGGAGATCTTTCATTCCAAAAGTGTGGCCGATGATATTTAATGCCCTGGTTATCTCGATTAGCTGAGCTTCCATCTTGTCTTTCTTGGCCTGCGTGAGTTGCCCGGTGTCTACTCTTTCCATGGCTCGCACCTGAGATGCCATTGCATTAAGATATCTCAATAGATCTGGGCGCTTTTGGCCGACCTTTTCTTTGCCTAGGGCGGAGTTGATCAGACCCCCTATCCATTCCCGGCGTTGGGAGGCCATCTCGACGCGGGGCCTGCCGCCCTTGGCTTCCACGTATACCGTGTGGGACTCGCCGGCCATATCGGTGCCGTGTTCGAGTGACAGGCTCGTTCTGGCGCTGGTCCTGCTGTCCTTGCCCTTGTCCTGCTTCTTTCCTCTAGCCTTCGCCCAGATCCTTCTGCCGAGGGCGACGATCTTTCCGACGACCCAGTCGACGGCTTTCATGACGGGTTTGCTGAGGGCTTTGAAGAACTTCTGGACCTTCTGTGCGAGTCCGCCGATGCCGAGTACCGCCGCGAGTACCCCGATGAGCACCGGTACCGATCGGGCAAGGGCCTTTTCGATGAGTGCGGGTACGCCACCCGTGCCGCCGCCCGCAATCGCGATGATGGCGTCGAGGACGGAGTTGACGAATTCGAGGATCTGGGCGCCCTGCGTCACGATGAAGGTGACGAAGTCGATGATCATTTTGCAGGCGCGGATGAAGGCGCTCGCGGGGTTGAGCAGGCTGATGATCCAGGTGATGCCGGCCATCAGCACGGTCGGGACCAGGTACTCGCTGATCTTGGCGAACAGGGTGGCCTTCAGGTCACCGACCTTGGCCTGGATCTCCTCCCACATGCCGCCGAGCCCCTGCGCCTGGATCTTCTGCACCAGGGGCACGGACTGCTCGACGGCGCCCATGGCCTGCTCGGGCACGCCCTTCTGGATGATCCGGCCCCGGATGGACGCCCAGGTCAGCCCGAGCAGGGAGCCGATCATCAGCACGATGCCGCGCAGGTCGAACTTCGCCGGCAGCTCCAGCCCGGCGCCGGCCATCGCGCCGGTGAGCCAGCCGACCAGGCCCTTCTTCAGGTGCTCGCCGATGTTGGCCAGGAACTGCCGCAGGCCGGCGCCGACCGCGCTGACCAGGTTGCCGAGGAACCCGATCGGATCCTTGATGATCGCCATGACCGCCTGCGCGGCCTTGGCCAGGACCCCGAGCAGCATGTCCTTGAGCTGCATGATGGTCTTGATGACCCCGGCGACCGCGTCGACGGCCTTGGCGACCAGGCCCTTGTTCTTCTCCTTCTCGGCGGCGATCTCCTCGTCCACCGCCTTGAGGGCCTCGTTGTACTTCGACGCGAGGGTCTGCACCAGCTCGGTGCCCTTGTTGTTGACCTGCTCGGTCAGCTCGTCGAACTTCCCGGCGAACTCGGCCGCCGCCTCCCTGCCGATGGCCTGCAACTCCGGCGCGAGCCCCTTCACCGCCGCCTGCAACTCGGTGCGCCCGGTGGCGATGCGCTGCTTGGCCCGGCCGAGTTCCGCGCCGATGGTGTCGGCGACCCCGGAGATGACCTGCTGCATCCGGTCGACGTAGCCCTTACGGGCGACGACGAAGATCTGGTTGGCCTCCTCGGGCAGACCGGCGAACTTGTCCTTGATCCACCGGCCCTTGCCGGTCAGCCCCGAGTACCGCTTGTCCTTGTACTCGTCCATCCGCCGTTTGTGGTCGGCGGTGAACGCGTCCCGGGCGGCCTTCTCACCCGAAGTGAACTGCTCGTCGACCTTCTTGTCCAGCCCGGACAGGATCTCCTCGACGTCTTTCTTCGTGGCGTCGAAGACCTTCTGCAAAATGGCGGTGACCTGGGCCCGCTTGGTCTCGTCGGCGGACTTGGCCTCCTCCTTGCCCGACCCGACAGTCTGCCCCGCCTGCTTACGGTCCCCGGCGAGCGCGGTCATCGCCGCCGCGCCGGCCGCCCCGGCGGCGGCCTTCGTTCCCGTGAGGGTCTGCGCCTCGGCGGCGCGTACCTGCCCGGGCGCGGTCTGCGCGTGCTGCTCGACGGCGTCCTTCTCCTTCAACGCCCCGGTGAACTCCGGCTCGTTGGACTTGGCGAGCTGCTCCTCGGTGACCTGCGCCTCGGCCATCTGCTGGTCGACCTGCTTCGGCCCGCCGGAGAAGTCCGTCGCGGCCGGCGGCAACTTGTCCGGTACGGCCTTTGCCGGGTCCGGGGTACCCGGTGGCGCCGGGGGTTTGTCCGCGACGAGGGGGGTGACCGGTTTCTCGGTGGCCTGCGAGGTGTCCGGCGGGGCCTTGGTGGTGGTCTCGATCGCCTTTGCCGAGGCCTCCTTGCCCTGACCGACCTGCCCCTGGACCTGCCCCTTGACTGCGTCGGCCTTACCCGAGTCACCGAACTTGTCGGCCTCGTCGAGGTTCTTCGGCGCCTGCGCGGCGATCGCCTCGTTCACCGCCCGCACGAACGCGGCCTTGTCGAACTCGCCGGGTTTGGCGGCGTTCATCTTCTCCGCGTTCGCCGCCTTGCCCTGGGCCTCCTTGTCGTCCTGCGGCGGCTTCGCCGCACCCTGCGCCTTCGCCGCTTCCGCACTGGCCGGCGGGTGCGCCCCCATGACGGTCTGCTTCGCCCGGACGTCGGACTTCAGCGCGGCGAACTTCGGATCAGCATCCGGCCCCGGCCGGTGCGCCGGCCCGGCGTCGGTCGCCAACCGCTGCACGTTCGCCGGGTCGGGAGCCAGGACCGGGCCGGCGGAGGCAGCCACCGCCGTGGCGGCGCCGGGCGCACCGGTGGTCGGGCCGACCGTCGCGCGCTGCGCCGGGACGGAACGACTGGCTGCCGCACCCCGGGCCGCACCGCCGCCGGGCCGGCGGGCCGGCGCCGGACGCCCCGTGGCGGCGC
>NZ_JBAKHU010000071.1:0-27061 GCF_036906895.1 Micromonospora sp. CPCC 206060 | reverse complement strand
CCACCAGCCTGCCGCACCGGCCCTCGCCACATAACCCCCGAAGGACTTACGGAACGGACCACTAAGCCCCTCGCCCCTCGCTCCTCGCCCCTGACGCGCCGATCATGGAGTTGTGGTGCCCCTTGTAGGGGGATAGGTGGCATCTGTCACCCACCACAACTCCATGATCGGCTGTCGTGGAGGGTGCCGTGCTGGAGGGTGCCGTGCTGGAGGGCGGTGACCCGGACCAGGGCGTCGATCGGGCCCAGCGGCGTGCCATCCCGGCCGAGCTGCTGCCCGGTGATCCAGATCCATTCCCCGTCGTAGTACACCGACAGGTCGTGGCGGACCTGGCGGACCCGCAGGAACAGGGTGTGCCGGCCGTACCGCCAGTCGGTCCGCGCCAGCCGTAGCACCGTGCCGGGCGGCAGATCCGGTACCGCACGTGTTCCGGCCGGCCCCGGCCCCGGCCCCGGAGTCGGCTCCACTGTGGGCGTCGCCTCCGGCCCCGGCCCCGGCTCCGGTGTGGGCGTCGCCTCCGGCCCCGGCGTCGCTGCCGGTGCCGGATCGGGCGCCGTCATCGGGCTGTCCCGAGGGGACGGCGGGCGCAGGTGGCGCAGGTCAGCGCGTCCCCGCAGATTCCGCACCAGCGCCGAGACGACCGGTACGCACAGAGCCCGCCCACGAAGCCGGTGACCAGACCGGCGACGGCGGCGACGGTTGCCAGCATCGGACCCTCCACTGTGCGCTCGGGACCGGGTGCGGTGCCCGTGTCCAGTTCACCTGCGGGAATGGCACCGCACCCGGGGTCGCGTACGCGACTCTCCGTGACTCTGGCGCGTCGGATCGTGGCGTGCAAGGGTGCGGGGCGGGTTCTCGTCACGGTGCGTACGCTGCGCAACGAACCGTCGGTCACCGCTCGTTGCGAGCGACTCGTGGTCCGGTGCCGGGAGCCCGGATCGGCACGGGCGAGCGGAGGGGCGCGACGGTATGCAGGACGATCGGGGTTCGACGGTGCCACGCCGGCAGTTGGGGCGCTGCCTGCGGGACCTGCGGGAGAAGTCGGGCAGTACGGTGCAGGCCGCCGCCCGCGCGCTGGAGTGGTCCACGGCGAAGCTCTGGCGGATCGAGACCGGGCAGGTGCCGATGCGTACCCACGACGTCGCCACCATGTGCCGGATCTACCGGGCGACCCCGGAGATCACCGAGGCGTTGACCGGACTGGCCCGGGAGACCCGGGCGCGTGGCTGGTGGCACTCCTACGGCGACGCGGTCCCGGAGTGGTTCAGCCTCTACGTCGGGCTGGAGGCCGCCGCCACCCGGGTGCGGCAGTACGAGCCCGAACTGGTCCCCGGACTCTTGCAGACCAAGGCGTACACCCGGGCCTTCATCCGGATCGAGTGCCCGCACCTGACCGACGCCGAACTGGACCGGATGGTGGCGGTCAAGATGCACCGGCAGCGGTTGCTCACCCGGCTGCTGCCCGAGCCGCCCCGGCTGGAGGTGCTGCTGTCGGAGGCGGTGCTGCGCCGGCCGATCGCCGACCGGGCGGCGATGGCCGGGCAGTTGACCCACCTGGTGGAGACCGTGCAACGGCTGCCGCACGTCACGGTGCGGGTGCTGCCGCTGGCCGCCGGCCCGACCCGGGCCTCGATCGGCGGGCCGTTCGCCATGCTCGACTTCGCCGGGGGTGAGCCGACCACCATCTACTGCGAGGGGCCGACCGGGGCGCTCTATCTGGACAAGCCGGCCGAGGCGACGACCTACGAGGCGATCTGGGACAGCGTTGCCACGCTGGCCGTCGACCCGCAAGAATCGATGGATATCATCGCCTCGTTCGCCAAGGAGTACGACCATGACTGAGCTGAGCCGGGCGGCCTGGCGCAAGAGCAGTCGCAGTGGCAACAACGGGTGTGTCGAGGTGGCCACCGACCTGCCCGGTCTGGTGGCCGTACGCGACTCGAAGGATCCGGCCGGGCCGGTGCTGGCTGTCGACCCGGCGGCCTGGCGTCACTTCCTCGCTGCGACCAGGGCCGGTCGCCTGGTCGCCCGCTGACGTTCCCGTTCGGGCGGTTACTGGAAACAGTCTTGACAGAAAGTCAAGACATCGACAGACTTCACAAGAGAGCGCTCTCTCATCCGATTTCACCACGTGCCTCCCGTACGGGCTCCCACGCCCCGCTTCCCGCGCCTGCCGCCGGGTCCGGTCGTCTCCGGGCCGCTCCGTACGTCCAGCCGGCCGGGTCGGCGGCAGGGTGCGGCGACGTCCGGGGCCGGCGCGGTGTCGACGGCGCCCGTCCCTGGGTCGGGGAGCGCGCCAGAGGAGGTACCCGTGTTCAGATCCCGGATCCGCCTGCGACCGTCCGCACTCCTGCTCGCGGTGGTCGTCGGTCTCGCCCCGGCCGTCGTCCCGCCGGACGGCGCCGAACCGGCTGCGGCGGCGATCGGCGGCATCACCTGGCAGGACGAGTTCAACGCGCCGGCCGGTACGCCCGTCGACCAGAGCAAATGGCGCTTCGACATCGGCGGCAGCGGCTGGGGCAACAACGAGCGGCAGTACTACACCAACAGCACCAGCAACGCCGCCCACGACGGCCAGGGCAACCTGGTCATCACCGCCCGCCGGGAGAACCCCGGCAACTACCAGTGCCACTACGGGTACTGCGAATACACCTCCGCCCGGTTGCTGACCGCCGCCACCTTCACCCAGGCGTACGGCCGGTTCGAGGCCCGCATCAAGATCCCTCGCGGTCAGGGCATCTGGCCGGCGTTCTGGATGCTCGGCAACAACATGGGCAGCGTCGGCTGGCCGAACGCCGGTGAGATCGACATCATGGAGAACATCGGCCGGGAGCCCAACACCGTCTACGGCACCATCCACGGCCCGGGCTACTCGGGGGCCGGCGGGATCAGCGGCAGTCGGACCATCGGCGCGCCCCTCGCCGACGCGTTCCACACCTACCGGGTGGACTGGCAGCCGAACTCGATCATCTGGTACCTCGACGGCGTCGAGTACCACCGCGTCGATCCGAGCCGGCTCGGCGGTAACCGTTGGGTGTTCGACCACCCGTTCTTCATGATCCTCAACGTCGCGGTCGGCGGTAACTGGCCCGGCTACCCCGACGGTACGACGCAGTTCCCGCAGAAGATGCTGGTGGACTACGTCCGGGTGTCGAGCTACGTTCCCGACTCGGGTACCACCCGGATCAGGGGACTGCAAAGCGGGCGCTGCATCGACATTCCCGGCGCCGATCCGGTCGACGGCGCCAAGTTGCAGATCTGGGACTGCAACACCACCGCCGCGCAGGCCTGGACCTTCGCCGCCGACGGCACGATCCGGGCGATGGGCAAGTGCATGGACCCGGCCTGGGCCGGTACCGCGAACGGTACCGAGGTCAACCTCGTCACCTGCAACGGCAACCCGGTCCAGCGGTTCACCCTGACCGCCGCCGGTGACCTGGTGAATCTCAGCGCCAACCGGTGCGTCGACGTACGGGACTGGAACCCCAACAACGGCGGCAAGCTCCAGTTGTGGGACTGCTCGGGTGGCGCCAACCAGAAGTGGTCGCGCTACTGAGAGCGTCCGGCCGTCCGGCCGGACGGCTCGGCTGGTGAGCCGGCTGTTTCGGGACACCGCCCCGGCATGGCGGCACGACCGCCACGCCGGGGCGGTGACCTGTCCTCAGGCGCCGGCCGGGCGCTCCCGCTTCGGCAGCTTGCGGACGACCGCCTCGTAGGAGGCGTCCACCGCCTCGTACAGTTCGTCGGCCGGGATGGCGCCGGCCAGCCGGAGCGTGTTCCAACCGGACCGGCCGAGGTACGCCATCACCGACGCGTCGTCGGGGTAGCGGTGCAGCCACTCGTCGGCGATCTCCCGGTTGGCGCCGCACTTGACGCCCACCGTTCCCGTCTCCGGGTTGCCCAGGAAGGCGAAGATCCGGCTGCCCACCTTGACCACCTCGTCGTTCTCCCAGGGCTGGTCCACCCAGGCGCCCGGCTTGGCCAGGCAGTACGCCAACATCTCGTCGCGCTGCACCGTCGCTCCCTCCGCCGATTCGGCGATCATGCCCGAGCCCCCCGACACGGCGCCACCGGCGTGGCGCACCGACACGGCGCCACCGGATGTGCGGCGCATCGACAGGCGGCACCGTGATCCATAGACTGCGATCCTCCTGCACCACGAGTCCAGGGAGGACACCACGTGTCGAGCAGTCCACGGTCGAAGCGCGTACTGGCGCGGCTGACCGCCGTGACCCTGACCGCCGGGTCGTTGATCGCCTCCGGTGGCGCGGCCTCGGCCGACGGCACCGGTACGCCACCGCCCCGGGTCACCCCGGGGCCCTGCGGGTACACCGAGACCCCGGACGACCCGGCGGCCCGCCCGGTACCGTTGCCGGCCGACCCGGCGCACGGGCCGCACGGCCCCATGCGGGTCACCCTCGCCACCAACCAGGGGCCGATCGGGCTCACCCTCGACGCGGACGCCGCACCGTGCACGGTGCAGAGCTTCCTGCACCTGGTCCGGCACCGCTTCTACGATGACACGTTCTGCCACCGGCTCACCGCGTACAGCACCCTGAAGGTGCTCCAGTGCGGTGACCCGTCGGGTACCGGATCCGGTGGTCCCGGGTACCGCTACCGCGACGAACTGCCCACCGACCTGCCACCGGCACCGACCGACCCGACCGGGGTACGCAAGGTCTACGCCCGGGGTGTGCTGGCCATGGCCAACGCCGGCCCGGACACCAACGGCAGCCAGTTCTTCCTGGTGTACGCCAACTCGGCGCTACGGCCGAACTACACCATCTTCGGCACGGTGGACGGGGCCGGTCTGGCCACCCTGGACCGGATCGCCGCGCAGGGGATCGCCCCGACGCCGGAGGACCCGGCACCCGTCGACGGTGCACCCGCGTCGCAGGTGGACATCGACACCGCTCGCCGGCACCACTGACCGGGCTGTGGGGTACCGCCGCTTCCGATCGGCGGTACCCCACAGTGCGGTACCCCACAGTGCGGTGCTCAGGCGCCGGCCAGCTCGGCGTTCGCCCGTTCGGTGACGGTGCCCAGCACCCGGGCTGCGGCGGCCAGGTCCTCGGTGGGGAGGCCGCCGTAGAGCCGGTCGGTGATCCCGGCGACCGCCGCCCGGATGTCGTCCTGCACCTGCCGGCCGGCTGCGGTGGGCCGCAGGGCGGGTGCCCCGCTGGTGGGCGTCGTCAACAGGCCCGCCCCGGTCAGGTCGGTGACCACCTGTTCGGCGAGGCCGCGATCGAGCTTCAGGGTGTGGCTCATCCGGTCGACCAGTCCGTCCCGGTCCAGGTCGTCGCCGCCGGTGGCGGCGTTGAGCGCCACCGACTGGTGGAAGGTGAGCCCGGCGCGGTCGAGCACCCGCTCCAGCAGGGCCCGGGTGGCGTGGTGGGCCTGGCCGATGACCTGGCCGTTGAGGGCCGGGGTGGAAGACATGTCACTCCTTCGTCGGTGGATCCAGTGGTACGTCGAGCAGGGCGGTCAGCTCGCGTGCGAACGCTGCGGTACGCGGCGCGGCGAGGCCGCCCAGCGGGGCGAGGAGTTGGTCGAGTAGGCGCTGGACCACGGTGACCGCCTGCCGGGTCACCGAACGCCCCTGATCGGTGAGGGTGAGCTGGACCGCGCGGGTGTCGACCGGGTCCGGGGTGCGCTCGATCAGGCCGGCGGCCGCCAGGGTGCGGGCCAGCTTCGACACGTAGAGCGCCTCCAGGCCGGTGTGGTCGGCCAGTTGGCGCTGGCTGGGGCGTAGCCCGGCCCGCTGCATGCCGAGCAGGGACGCCAGGAGCGAGTACTGCGCGTGGGTCAGGCCCAGCGGAGCGACCGCCCGGTCGACCGCCACCCGCCACTTCATCGACAACCGCCAGACCAGGAAGCCCGGCGTCGGCTCGTCAGACGTGTCACCCATGGCCAATACAGTACATAGCTATTAAGTATATGGCTACTATCGGCACCTGTTAACAAGGGGCCCTTCCTCTACCGAAAGCGTTAACAGGGGGCCCTTCCTTGCACCTCAAGGACCTTTGGCCCTGGGGTGGGCGGGGGTGTGCCGGGACAGACTGGGGTCGACGATCGGTGCAGGGGAGGGGAAGCCCATGGAGAAGTCGTCGCTCATGGCGCTGGCCGGGGAACAGGTGGACCGGGCCCGGGGCTCGTCCAGCGGACGCAGCGCCACCACCGTGCACGGCGGTACCGACCGGACCCTGCGGCAGACACTGATCGCGCTGACCGGCGGCCGGTCGTTGGACGAGCACGACAGTCCCGGCGAGGCGACCCTGCACGTGCTGCACGGTCGGGTGCGGCTGCGCAGCGGAGCCGCCGAGATCGAGGGCACGGCCGGCGACCTGCTGGTGGTGCCGGATGCCCGGCACTCACTGCACGCCGACGAGGACTCCGCCGTGCTGCTCACCGTCGTCGCCGCGCCGGCCGGCCGTTAGGTCGACGGCGATGACCGCGTCGGTCCGGGCCGCCGCCCGGCCCCGTGCCACCCGGGGTCGGCTGCGGCGGTACCTGCCACCGCAGCACGGCGCCTGGGCGATGCTGCTGCTGCCGTACCTGGCCGCCCTGGCGGTCACCGGGGTGCGCTGGCCGCACCTGCCGCTGCTCGGCGCCTGGCTGGCCGGCTACCTGTTCTCCTACTACGCCCTCCAGGCGGTCAAGGTCCGTCGCCCCGCCCGGGTCCGCCCGCAACTGCTGCTCTACGGTCCGGTCACCGTCGCCTGCGCGGTGCCGGTGCTGGCCGCCGAGCCGGAGTTGTTCGCCTTCGCTCCCGCCTATGCTGTTCTGCTCGCCGGGAACGCCTGGTACGCCTGGCGGCGCCGGGAGCGTGCCCTGGTCAACGATCTGCTCTCGGTGTTGCAGAGTTGCCTGCTGGTCTTCGTGGTGGCGATGATCGCCGAGGTGCCGTCCGGCGCGGTGACGGAGGTCTTCCTCGCGGTCCTGGCCTACCTGACCGGCACGGTGCTGTACGTCAAGACGATGATCCGGGAGCGGGCGAGCCTGGCGTACCGCCGGACCTCGGTGGCGTACCACCTGTTGGCCCTGGTGGTGGCCGTGCTCTGGCTCGGTCCGGCGCTCTCCGGGGTCTTCGTCGCGATGCTGGTCCGGGCGGCGGTGTTCCCTGGGCGCCGGTTGACCCCGAAGCAGGTGGGGCTGGTGGAGATCGGCCTGTCGGTCCTGCTGCTCGTCGTGATCGGGCTGACCGCCTGAAGTAAGACTTGACTTATATAAGTCTACGCTTGAATGATGGTCGGGAACCACCGACCTCGGAAGGGCAGTCATGATCAGAATCTCGGTGACCAGTGTCTTCGTGGCCGACCAGGCGAAGGCCCTGGAGTTCTACACCGACGTACTCGGCTTCACCAAGCGGCAGGACATCCCGGTGGGCGCCGACCGGTGGCTCACCGTCGCCTCGTCCGACGCGCCGGACGCGGTCGAGCTGCTGCTGGAGCCGAACGGCAACCCGATCGCCAGCACCTACCAGCAGGGCCTCTACGCTGCCGGCATCCCGGCCACCACCTTCGCCACCGACAACCTGGCCAAGGAACACGAGCGGCTCACCGCGCTCGGTGTGCGGTTCACCCAGGAGCCGACCCGCACCGGACCGGTCAGCAGCGCGGTCTTCGACGACACCTGTGGCAACCTGATCGGCCTGCATCAGGTGCACTGACCCCACCCGGGTAGCTTCTCCCCGGGACCGACTGGGAGGCTGCCGTCCGTGCACGCGTTCGACGTACTCGGTGATCCGGTGCGGCGCCGGATCCTGGAACTGCTCGCCGACGGCGAACGGGCTGCCGGTGAGGTCAGCGCCGTCGTGCAGGCCGAGTTCGGCATCTCCCAGCCGGCGGTCTCCCAGCATCTGAAGGTGCTGCGCGACAACGGCTTCACCACCGTCCGGGCCGTCGGCGCCCGCCGGCTCTACGCGGTCGATCCGGCACCGCTGCGCGAGGTCGACGTCTGGTTGCAGCGGTACCGGCACTTCTGGACGCCGCCGCTGGACGCGCTGGCCACCGAACTCGCCCGGGGTCGGCGTGCCCGCCGCCTCGCCGCCGGGGCGGACCAGCCGCCTGCCGACTTGGCCGAGCCGCCTGTGGACTCGGCCCAGCCGCCTGCCGACCCGGCCGAGCCGCCGGTGGACTCGGCCCAGCCGCCTGCCAACTCGGCCGAGCCGCCTGTGGACCCGGACCAGGCGCCCGTCGACCCCGACCAGCCGAGCTGAGCGGGGCGCCGGTCGGCCGGATAAGGTCGGAGGATGCTGTCCCCGTCCGAGCAGACCGCCGCGGAGCTCGCCGACCTGCTCGCCGACCTGCTCGCCGGCCCGGTGGTCCCCGCGGCCCGGGGCCTGCTCGGCTGCCGGCTCACCGCGGGCGGGGTGACGGTGCGGATCACCGAGGTCGAGGCGTACGCGGGCACCGCCGGTGACCCGGCATCGCACGCGCACCGGGGACGCACCCCGCGCAACGCGGTGATGTTCGGCCCGGCGGGGCACGCCTACGTCTACTTCACCTACGGCATGCACTGGTGCCTGAACGTGGTCACCGGACCGGACGGTGAGGCGTCAGCGGTGCTGATCCGGGCCGGCGAGGTGGTCGACGGGCTGGCCGAGGCACGGGCCCGGCGGCCCGCCGTACGCCGGGACGTGGACCTGGCGCGCGGGCCGGCGCGGCTCTGCGCGGCGCTCGGCGTCGACCGCTCGGTCTACGGGCTCGATCTGCTCGGGGACGGTCCGGTGCAGCTACGCCCGGCGGTGGAGCCGGTGCCGGAGCCGGCCGTCGTGGCCGGTCCCCGGGTCGGGGTGACCGGTGCGCACGACGTGCCGTGGCGGTTCTGGATCGCCGGCGACCCCACGGTCAGCACCTACCGGCGGCACGTCCCCCGCAGTCGCGGATAGCACGACGGCCTACCCGCTGCGGTGGGCGTCGTCGGCGGCCCGCTCCGGTGACCGGCCCGCGCACCGGCCGGAGCCGGGTGGCGCGGGCCGCGCCGGTCAGTCCCGCTGCCCGCCGTACGGGTGGGCGACCAGCACCGGGCAGTGCGCGTGCTGCACCAGGGTCTGGCTGACCGACCCGAGCAGCAGCCCGGTGAAGCCACCCCGGCCCCGCGACCCCACCACCAGCAGGGCCGCCGAACCGCTCGCCTCGATCAGGGCCTGTTCCGGGGCGATCGCGTGCACCGGACGCTCGATGACGGTCAGTCCCGGGTGCTGCTCCCGGACACCGGCCGCCGCCTCGGCGAGCAGCCGGGCCGAGTCGGCCTGGAACGCGGCCTGGAACTCCTCGAACGCCTCCGGCGGCCAGGTCGCGCCCGGAATCGGGCTGACCAGCTGCCGCGAACCGTCCACCGACCAGGCGTGCACCAGCACCAGCTCGACCCCACGGCGGGCCGCCTCGTCGGCGGCGTACCCGACCGCGAGTGCCGCCGCCTCGGAGCCGTCCACCCCGACCAGCACCGGCCCGTCGACCGGGATCGGCTCCTCCGCCGGGCGGACCACCAGCACCGGGCAGTGCCCGTGGCTGGCCACCTGGGTGCTGACCGCGCCGAGCAGCAGCCCGGCGAAACCACCGAGCCCCCGGCTGCCGACCACCACCAGCTCCGCCCGCTTGGACTCCTCCACCAGGGTCGCCCCCGGGCCGCCGGCCACCTGGCGAACCTCGACGGTCAGCCCCGGCCACCGCTCCCGCAGCTCGGCGGCGGTCTGCTCCAGCATCTTCTGCGCCTCTTCGTTGGGCGCGGGCAACCCGACGTCGTACGGGTTGATCGGGATGCCGTACCCGAGCGGGTGCAGATAACCGTGCACCAGGTGCAGCGGACGGGAGCGCAGTGTTGCCGCCTTCGCCGCGTGCTCGGCGGCGACCAGGCTGGACGGTGATCCGTCGACGCCGGCGACGACCGGTCGGTTCATGGGCTTCTCTCCAGGTGTGTGGTTAAGAGCGTCCGGCAGTGGGACTGGCGGGGCTGCGGCGCGCCCTGGGCAGGTCGGCTGGCGGGTCGCTCTAAGGCAATTGTCGACACGGTGACGCTGCCCACCGCTGTTCGGCGCGAAACGCGCCGGAGGTCAGTGCGAACCGGTCGGCCGGACCACCGCCACCGGGCAGTACGCGTGGTGCAGCACCGCGTGGCTGACCGAACCGAGCAGCATTCCGGCCAGGCCCCCGTGGCCCCGCGCCCCGACGACCACCAGCTGGGCGTCGGCCGACGCCTTCACCAGTACCCGGGTCGGCGCACCCCGGACCAGCCGCTGCTCGATCGTGACCTGCGGGTACCGCTTGGCCAGACCGGCCACCGACTCGGCGAGTACCCGTTCCTCCTCCGACTGGAGGGCGTCGACGTCGTACACCAGCGGCAGCACGTCGCCCGGTCCCACCGGCGCCGGGTTGAGCCAGGCGTGCACCGCCACCAGCCGGGTCTCCCGGCGGGCCGCCTCCTCGGCGGCGAACGCGACGGCCAGTTCGGACAGCTCCGAACCGTCCACCCCGACCACCACCGGACCGTCCGCCCGCTGCTCGCCCCGCACCACCAGCACCGGCCCGTCGGCGTACTCGGCGACCTGGGTCGAGGTGGAACCGAGCAGCAGGCCGCCGAAGCCGCCCAACCCCCGGTTACCGACCACGGTCAGCGCGGCGTCGTGCGCCGCGCCGAGCAGCACCGGGGTCGACGCCCCGTCGACGACCTCACCGGTCACCGTCAGTCCGGGGGCCGCCTTCTCAGCCTCGGCGACCGCCTCGGCGACGACGCGTTCCGCCTGGCTGCGCAGACCACCCTCGGGCGGGCCGAACGCGGGCGGGCCCAGCGGCACGTTCAGTTGCGGCCAGATGAAGGCGTGGACCACCCGCAGCGACCGCTGTCGCAGCGTCGCCTCCCGGGCGGCAAGCCGGACCGCGTCCAGCGCGGGGGCCGAACCGTCCACGCCGACCACGACCGGGGCGCCGGTGTTGCTGTTCATGACGTGCTCCTCTCCGTGGCTCCAGCATGCGTCGCCGACCTGTCGATGATCAAATGCGGTTCCCGTTCTCGTTCCGGGTCGACCGGTCCGGCAGCCGAAGGGCTGGTACTCCCCGGCCTGGATGTCCCGGGCGGCCCGCCCGGTGCCCCGGTGCGGCCCGTCCCGGCGCCCGGCCCGTCCCCGGGACGGAGCTTCCGCAACAGGACCAGCACCAGGGCGGGCAGGACGCTGACCACGGCACAGGCGAGCAGTTCGGTACCGGTCAACGACTCGGTGCCGAGCAACTGCCGCAACGGGGCCAGCAGCACCCCGGCCACCTGCAACACCGCCGACAGCGCCACCGCGGCCAGCAGCGCCCGGTTACCGCCGCGTGCCCCGGCCGGGCGGGGTGCGCGTACCGCCAGGGCCACGCCGAGCTGCGCCAACCCGAGGACGACGAAGACCACCGACTGCCACGGGCGGTCGAGCCGTGCGGCGACCACACCCGCGGCCAGCACCACGGCGGCGATCAGCCCACCGGTGAGCAGGATGTCCCGGGCCAGGCCGGCACCGAGCACCGACTCCTGGGGCGACCGGGGCGGTCGGCGCAGCGTGCCCTCCTCGGCCGGTTCGGCGCCCAGGGCCACCCCGGGCAGGCCGTGGGTGAGCAGGTTGATCCAGAGGATCTGCGCCGGCAGCAGCGGCACCGCCAGCCCGAGCAGCGGGCCCAGCAGCATCACCGCCACCTCGGCGACCCCGCCGGAGAGCGCGTACCGCAGGAACCGGCGGATGTTGTCGTAGATCCGCCGGCCCTCCCCGATCGCGGCGGCCACGGTACCCAGGTTGTCGTCGACGAGTACCAGGTCGGCGGCCTGCCGGGCGACCTCGGTGCCCCCGCCCATCGCCACCCCGATGTCGGCCCGGCGCAGGGCCGGGGCGTCGTTCACCCCGTCGCCGGTCATCGCCACCACGTGGCCGCGCGACTGCAACGCCGCGATGATGTCGAGCTTCTGTTCCGGCTGGGTACGGGCGAAGACCCGGGCGGTGTCCGCCTGCTCCGGGACCGCCGCACCGTCGCCGTGCACCACCGGATCCCCGTCCCGCCACAGCCCGAGCCGCCCCGCGATCGCGGTGGCCGTGGCCGGGTGGTCACCGGTGATCAGGACCAGCCGGACCCCGGCGTCGTCGAAGTGCCCGGCGATCACCGGAGCGCCCTCGCGCAGCGGGTCACCGACCCCGACCAGCCCGACCGGCCGCAGGCCGACCGGCGCCGCCGGGTCGGGCGCCTGCCCGGTCAACGCGGTCGCCACGGCCAGCACCCGCAGCCCCTGGGCGGCCAGTTCCTGCGCCCGGACCCGCCACCGGGCGAGTTCCTCGTCGGTGGCCTCGACCACCGGTGCGACCAGGACGTTCTCCGGGGCGCCCTTGCAGACCACCAGGTGCCCTCCGGCGCACGCCCGGTGCACCGTGGTCATCCGCCGGTTGGCCTGGTCGAACGGGTGCTCGGCGACCCGGGGCCAGGCGGCGCGGGTGGCCGCCGGGTCGAGCCCGCAGCGGGCCGCGAACGCCAGCAGCCCGGCCTCCAGCGGATCACCGATCGCCCCCCACTCGGGCCGGTCGGCGTCCGGTGGGGTCAGCACGGCGTCGTTGCAGAGCAGCGCCGCCCGCGCCAACCGGCGCAGCTCATCCGGTACGACCAGCGTCGTCCCGTCCGGGGCGTCGGCGCGTCGTACGCCGCCCTTCGGGTCGTACCCGACCCCGGTGACCGTCCACGGCACGTCGTCGGCGGTGACGGCCTGCTGTACGGCCATCCGCCCCTCGGTCAGGGTGCCGGTCTTGTCCGATGCGATCACGGTCACCGAGCCGAGGGTCTCCACCGCGTGCAGCCGTCGTGGGATCGCCCGGGAGGCGGCCATCCGGCGGGCACCGAGCGCCAGCGCCAGCGTCACCACCGCCGGCAGGGACTCCGGCACCGCCGCCACCACCAGGCTGACCGCGGTCACCGCCATCTCCACCACCGGCTGCCCACCGAGCACACCGATGGTGAAGACCAGCGCGGAGAGCGTCACGGCGGCCAGGCCCAGCACCCGGCCCAGCCCCGACAACCGGCGCTGCAGCGGGGTCGGGCCGGGGCGGGTGCTGCCGACCAGGGCGGTGATCCGGCCCAGGGCGCTGTCCGCGCCGGTGCGCAGCACCGTCCCGGTACCCCGGCCGGTGGTCACCACCGTCCCGGCGGCGGCCTCGTCACCGGTGTCCCGGGCCACCGGCACCGACTCGCCGGTCAGCGCCGACTCGTCGAGCTGGAGCCGGCTGGTGTCGGTGAGCAGCAGGTCGGCGGGGACCACGTCGCCGGCCTCGACCCGGACCAGGTCGTCGCGGACCAGGTCGGCGGCGGGTACCACCAGGTCGGCCCCGTCCCGGACCACCCGGGCGGTCGGTGCGGCCAACCCGTCCAGCGCGGCGATCGCCCGGTCCGCCCGGATCTCCTGGGCCACCCCGATCACCGTGTTGACCAGCACCACCAGCACGATCACCGCGGTGTCCGGGTAGTCGCCGAGCACGGTGGTCACCACGGCGGCGGCGAGCAGCAGCGCCACCAGCGGGTCGGTCAGCTGGTGCAGGATCCGGACGGCCAGGTGCCGGCGGACCGGGGCGCCGACCGCGTTCGGCCCGTCGGCGCGCAGCCGGGCCGCAGCCTCGGCGGCGCTCAGCCCCGCCGGCCGGGTACAGGGGTCAGTGTCCACCGGTACGCCCGCCCCCGATCCGTGCCTGCCGCCCGACCACCGATACCTCCGCTTCCGGCGGGACCGCCCACGCCGTCGTGCCGGTCCTGCGCCGTCCGCTCCCAGTCTGCCCGGCGGCGATGTCGCCAGGCAGGGCCGTCACACCCGCCCGATCCGGGACCAACGGCCCTGACGGACCCGGCCCCGGCGCGGTCGGATGGGGGTAGGACAGCACCGACAAGAAGGTCGAGATGTCCACCGTGCTGAAGCTGCGGGGCACCCACCGCACCGTTCGACCGACGGTCGACCAGGGGAACAAGGACCCCGCGCAGGGAAAGAAACACTGAGCTGAGCGGTGGGGTCCGGTGCGGGGGTGCCGGACCCCACCGGTCGGAAAGGCCGCCACCGGTGACCACGCTGGATCTGCTCCGTACCCATCCGTTCCTCGCCGGCCTGCCCGAGCCGTGGCTGGCCCGGCTGGCCGCGCACGCCCGCCCGGTGGTGCGACACCCCGGTACCCGGCTCTTCCGCGCCGACCGCCCGGCCGAGCGGTTCTGGTTGCTGCGCGACGGGCAGGTCGGGCTGGACTTCCCGGTACCGCACCGCGGCGACGTGCAGATCGACCTGATCGGCGCCGGCCAGGTGCTCGGCTGGTCCTGGCTGCACCAGCCGTACCGCTGGCAGTTCGGCGCGGTCGCCACCGAGCGGACCGCCGCGATCGAGTTCGACGCGGCGGCGGTACGCCGGTTGATGGCCACCGATGACGCGTTCGGCCGGCAGTTCACCGAGCGGTTCATGAGCGTGGTGCTGGATCGTCTCCAGGCCACCCGGGTCCGCCTGCTCGACCTGTACGCCTACCCGGTGCACGCACCCGAGGCTGATCCCGTTCAGTAGACCGTGAGGCCGTGCGCGGCGAACTGGCCGCGTACCCGGACCAGCAGCGCCGCGTCCGGCGGTGCGGTGTCCGCCAGCGGGAACCGCAGCCCCAGTTCGGCGTACTTGTGCGCGCCGAGCCGGTGGAACGGCAGTACCTCCACCCGTTGCACGGTGTCCAACCCGGCCACGAACGACGCGATCCCGGCCACGTTGGCCTCGTCGTCGGTGAGCCCCGGCACCAGCACGAACCGGATCCACATCGGGGTACCCCGATCCGCCAGCCGGCGCGCGAAGCGCAGCGTCGGCGTCACCCGGCCGGTCCGGGTCACCCGCCGGTACGTCTGCGGATCCCACGACTTGATGTCGAGCAGCACCAGATCGGTGGCGTCCAGCAGCGCGTCGTCGGCCCGGTCACCCAGGAAACCCGAGGTGTCCAGGGCGGTGTGCAGCCCGTCGGCGTGACAGCGACGCAGCACCTCACCGGTGAACGCCGGCTGCATCAGCGGCTCACCGCCGCTGATGGTCACCCCGCCACCGGCCACCGAGATGAACCTCCGGTACTTCGCCACCTCGGCCATCAACTGGTCGACGGTGTGCTCCCGCCCGCTGCGCCGGTACCAGGTGTCCGGGCTGTGGCAGAAGCGGCAACGCAGCGGGCAGCCGGCGAGGAACGCCACGAACCGGGTACCCGGGCCGTCCACCCCGGTCGACAGGTCGTACGAGTGGACGGCGCCGACGAGCGGCCGGGTGCCGGCCGCACCCGGTGGGGTACGGCCGGCGGCCGACGGTGGACCGGTCACAGCGCACCGTGGAAGGTCCGCGAGATCACGTCCCGCTGCTGCTCCGGGGTGAGTCGGACGAAGTTCACCGCGTACCCGGAGACCCGGATGGTGAGCTGCGGGTACCGCTCCGGGTGGACCATCGCGTCGGTCAGGGTCGCCCGGTCCAGCACGTTCATGTTGAGGTGGAAACCACCCGCGTCGGTGTACCCGTCGAGCACCCCGACCAGGTTGCCGATCTGCTCGTCCCGGGTGCGGCCCAGCCCGTCCGGGGTGACCGTGGTGGTCAGCGAGATCCCGTCCCGGGCCAGGTCGTACGGCAGCTTCGCCACCGACAGCGCGGCGGCCACCAGCCCGTGGGTGTCCCGGCCGTTCATCGGGTTCGCCCCCGGGGCGAACGGCTCACCGGCCCGCCGCCCGTCCGGGGTGTGGCCGGTGTGCCGGCCGTACACCACGTTCGAGGTGATGGTCAGCACCGACAGGGTGTGCTCGGCGTTGCGGTAGGCACGTTGCCGGCGCAGCTTCGCCAGGAACGTCCCCACCAGCCAGACCGCGATCTCGTCGACCCGGTCGTCGTTGTTGCCGAAGCAGGGGAAGTCCCCCTCGACCAGGTAGTCGGTGGCCAGGCCGGTCTCGTCGCGCAGCACCTTCACCCGGGCGTGCTTGATCGCCGAGAGGCTGTCCACCGCCACCGACAGCCCGGCGATCCCGGTGGCCAGGAAACGGTGCACCGGGTAGTCGTGCAGCGCCATCTCCAGCCGCTCGTAGGCGTACCTGTCGTGCATGTGGTGGATGACGTTCAGCGCGGTCACGTACGTCGCGGCCAGCCAGTCCAGCATCCGGTCGTACGCGTCGAGCACCTCGGCGTAGTCGAGCACCTCCCCACCGACCGGCGGCATCGGCGGGCTGACCTGGTCACCGGTCAACTCGTCCCGGCCGCCGTTGATCGCGTACAGCAGCGCCTTGGCGAGGTTGGCCCGCGCCCCGAAGAACTGCATGTCCTTGCCGACCCGCATCGCCGACACGCAGCAGGCGATCGCCGCGTCGTCGTCGTAGCGGGGACGGATCAGTTCGTCGTTCTCGTACTGGATGGCGCTGGTGTCCAGCGACACCTGGGCGCAGAACCGCTTGAACCCCTCCGGCAGCCGGGGCGACCAGAGCACGGTCAGGTTCGGCTCCGGTGCCGGGCCCAGGTTGTAGAGGGTCTGCAGGTAACGGAAGCTGGTCCGGGTGACCAGCGGACGGCCGTCGCTGCCCATCCCGCCGATGCTCTCGGTGACCCAGGTCGGGTCGCCGGAGAAGAGCTGGTCGTACTCGGGGGTGCGCAGGAACCGGATGATCCGCAGTTTGATCACGAAGTCGTCGACCAGTTCCTGGGCGTCGATCTCGGTGAGCCGCCCCTCGGCCAGGTCCCGCTCCAGGTAGACGTCGACGAACCCGGCGGTACGCCCCAGCGACATCGCCGCGCCGTTCTGCTCCTTCGTGGCCGCCAGGTAGGCGAAGTACAGCCACTGGATCGCCTCCCGGGCGGTGCCGGCCGGCGCGGAGATGTCGTACCCGTAGCCGGCGGCCATCTCCTTCAGCTCGCCGAGGGCCCGGATCTGCTCGGCCAGCTCCTCCCGGTCGCGGATCACCGCGTCGGTCGACGGCTGGGCGTCGAGGGCCACCCGGTGCGCCCGCCGCTCGGCGACCAACCGGTCCACCCCGTAGAGCGCCACCCGCCGGTAGTCGCCGATGATCCGACCCCGCCCGTACGCGTCGGGCAGCCCGGTGATGATGTGCGAGCGCCGGGCGGCCAGCACGTCGGCCGGGTACGCGTCGAAGACCGCGTCGTTGTGCGTCTTGCGGTACCGGGTGAAGATCTGCCGCACCGTCGGGTCCGGTTCGTACCCGTACGCCTTCAGCGCGTTCTCCACCATCCGCAGCCCACCGGCCGGCATGATGGCCCGGCGCAGCGGCGCGTCGGTCTGCAGGCCGACGATCAGCTCCAGGTTCTGGTCGATGTACCCGGGACGGTGCGCGGTGATGGCGGACGGGGTGGCGGCGTCCACGTCGTACACGCCCCGCTGGCGCTCCTCGACGAACATCTGCCGCAGCCGGCCCCAGACCTCCAGGGTGCGGCAGGTGGCGCCGGTCAGGAACGACGCGTCACCGGTGTAGGGCCGGTGGTTGTGCCGGATGAAGTCCGCCACGTCGATGGCGTCCTGCCAGGCGCCGTCGCTGAAGCCGCGCCACGGGTCCACCACGGTTCGGGTACCGGTCATGGTCGTTGTCCTTCCAAGGATCAGGTGGCGGAGGCGGTGGTCAGGGCTGGAGCACGAGGCGGGCGGCTGCCCGGCTGGCCAGGATGTCGGCCATGGCGTCGTTGATCTCGTCGAGCTTGCGGACCTCGTAGACCACCCGGGTACGTCCGGCCGCGTGCAGGCGGAACACCTCGGCCAGGTCGGCGCGGGTACCGACGATCGAACCGATCACGGTGATGCCTTTGAGGACGGTCTCGAAGACCGGCAGCGGCACGGTGTTCTCCTTCGGCAGCGAGACCAGTACCAGCCGGCCACCGCGCCGCAGACAGGCGTGTGCCTGACCGATCACCCGGGGGCTGGCGGCCAGCACGATCGCCACGTCCACGCCACCGAGGCCGATGATCTCCTCGACCGGGTCGGTGGTGGCGGCGTTGACCAGGTGGGTCGCGCCGAGCGACCGGGCCAGTTCCAGCTTCTCCCCGGTGACGTCGACCGCGACGGTCTCCCCGCCGAAGAGTTGCGCGTACTGCTGGGCGAGGTGGCCCAGGCCGCCGATGCCGAAGATCGCCACCCGCTCGCCGGGGCGCACCGCGGCGACCTTCACCGCCTTGTAGGTGGTGACACCGGCACAGGTCAGCGGGGCGGCCTCGACCGGGTCGATGCCGGCGGGGACCCGGACGACGTACCGGGCGGCGGCCACCGCGTACTCGGCGTGCCCGCCGTCGATGGCGTACCCGGTGTTGAGCTGCGACTCGCAGAGCGTCTCCCAACCGCTGACGCAGTAGTCGCAGGTGCCGCAGGCCCAGCCGAGCCACGGGATGGCCACCCGGTCGCCGACGGCGTGTTCGGTGACGCCCGAGCCGACCCGCTCGACGATGCCGACCCCTTCGTGGCCGGGTACGAACGGCGGGGTCGGCTTGACCGGCCAGTCGCCCTGCGCGGCGTGGATGTCGGTGTGGCAGAGACCGCTGGCCTCGATCCGGACCAGCACCTCACCGGGGCCGGGCTCCGGTACGGGCCGCTCCTGCACCTCGAGCGGCTGGTCGAATGCGGTGACGACGGTGGCGCGCATCGGGGGCCTCCCTCTCCGTTGCTGTCTGCACCATCAGCGTCGTCCGGTTGCCGGCTTGTCGGCAGGGGCACAAGCCCGCAACGACCCGGGACCTCCGGCCCGGGTTTCCGGTGACCGGCACGGCGCCCGGACGGGCCCCCGGGTTCCACTACCGACCCCGGGCTCCACTACCGAATGTGGTTTCTGCTCGATCCCGCCCGCCCGGGTGTTGCCTGGGCTGAAGCAGAGCAAAGCGTCCGACCGGACCTGTCCCGGCCTAGCGGGACCGACGGTCGTGTCCGGGCCCGCTGGGACCAATGGACGTGTCCGGGCCCGCCGGGACCGACGGTCGTGTCCGGTCGGACGCGGTGCCACGGCGGACCCGGCACCGCCGTGGGTTCAGCGCTGCACCACCAGGCGGTTGGCCCGCAGCAACCGGGCCCACCACGGGCGGGCCGCCCGGGGTGCGGAGGTCGGCAACCCGCGCAGACTGACCCAACCGCCCGGTCCCATGGTGAGCGCGCCGATCGCGGGCGGGCGCCGCCGCCCGACCGCCACGGCGCCGGCGACGAGCGCGGCCACGGTGAGCGCGCCGGCCGCCGCGACGAGCACCTGGTCGGCGTCGACCACCGGCCGGTACCGCAGCCGGTCCCCGGACAGCAGGAACGCACCGACCGGGCGTCCCTGCCGGGTCACCGACACCACGGCCGCCGGTCGGGTACCGGGCAGGGCCAGCACCGGCCCGAAGGCGGCGCCCGCCGGCTCTGCGGTGATGGAGGCGTCGGCCGCCGGCGGACCGGTGACCGCAGCGGAAGCTCCGCTGTCGGCGACCTCGCCGGTCGGCACCAGTTCACCGGTGACGTCGACCGGCGGCAGCGTCCGGACCGGAGCCGGAGCCGGAACAGGGGCTGAAGCCGGAGCCGGGCCGGTCGCGTTCAGGATGGCGATCATCTCGGGTACCCCCAACGGGTCTCAGAGGTGCTGGCGGAGCGGACGGCGGCGCGACCCGCTCTGCGTCGACCGGGCGTGCCACCACCGGGGTTCCGGCGGCTCCGGTACCGTGTGCACCCTCTTGGTATCAACGCCGCCCGACCCGCCGGCAGGGCCGCCGGACCACGGGGGAGGGGCCGGAGGTCCCGGGTGCCCGGCCCACCGGTCCGGCCCGTACCGTGGACGCCCGTGCAGAGTCACCTGTTTATCCGGCCGGTCCGTCCCGACGACCTGGCGGTGTTCTTCCGGATGCAACTCGACCCGGAAGCCAACCGGATGGCGGCGTTCACCGCCCCCGACCCGACCGACCGGGAGGCATTCGACGCCCACTGGGCGCGGGTGCTCGGTGATCCGGAGAACCGGGCCCGGGCCGTGGTGGTCGACGGCACGGTGGTCGGCAACGTGCTCAGTTTCCCGGTCGGCGACACCGTCGAGGTCAGCTACTGGATCGACCGGCCGTACTGGGGACGGGGTCACGCCACCGCCGCGCTCACCGCGCTGCTGCGCGAGGTGACCGTCCGCCCGGTGCACGCCCGCGCCGCCAAGGACAACCTCGGGTCACTGTCCGTGCTGCGCAAGTGCGGCTTCGTGATCTGCGGCGAGGACCGGGCGTACGCCGAGGCGCGCGGCACCGAGGTCGAGGAGTACGTGCTGGCACTGCCGGCCTGACCTGCGCCGGCACCCACCGGGCCGGACCTCGCGGTGGCGGCTAGTCTCGACCGGTGAACTGGCTGGACATCATTGGTTGGGCCGGGTCAGCGCTGCTGGTCTGGTCACTGCTACAGGCCCGCATCCTCCGGCTGCGGGCGCTCAACCTCCTCGGCTGCCTCGTGCTGATCGGCTACAACGCCGCCCTGTCGGTCTGGCCGATGGTCGGGCTCAACGTGATGCTCGCGGTGATCAACCTCTGGTACCTGCGCGGCATGCTCGCCACCCGGCACGACGAGACGACCTACCAGGTCGTCGAGGTCAACACCGACGACGGCTTCCTCGCCCACACCCTGCGCGTGCACGCCGCCGACATCGAACGGTTCAATCCCCGGTTCGCGTGGGGCGGCGGCCCGGCCGACCGCTCGGCCTTCCTGGTGGTCCGTGCCGACGAGGTGGTCGGGGTGGTGCTCGCGCACGCCGAGGCGAACGCCACCGCGCAGATCGACCTGGACTACGTGACGCAGCGGTTCCGCGACTTCACCCCCGGTGAGTTCGTCTACCGGCGCAGCCAGCTCTTCACCGATCGGGGATTCCGCCGGGTGGTCAGCCCGCCGGGCATGGTCGCGCCCTACTACAGCCGGCTCGGCTTCCGGCCCGAGGGTGACTCGTACGTGCTGGACCTGCCGTTACGGGAGGCCACCGACCGGGTGTGACCGGCCCGCACGCGCCGGGCCGCCGGCGGCGACTGGACGTCGCCGGCATCGACCACCACGCGATCAGCGCGGTACGGCTGCACCGGGTCAACGAGCCGGCGGGCGACGAGCCGGTGCTCGACACCGCCGGACGCTGACCGATCGCCCCGGGCAGGTCATCCCCGTTCCGGGGCATCGGGCCCGTCGTCCGTACCGGCCGGCGCCAGCCCGGCCGGTAACGGCTCGGCGTGCAGGATCTCCAGCCCGGACACCGCCCGGGTGAGGGCCACGTAGAGCCGGTGCGCGCCGCGCGCCCCGGTGGCCATGATTGCGGCGGGTTCGACCAGGACGACCCGGTCGAACTCCAGCCCCTTGGCCTGATCGGCGGTGAGCAGCGTGATCCGACCGTCGTCCGCGCCGGCCGTGCCGTCGACGGTGGGCGAGAGCCCGGCGGCGGTCAGCGCGGCGGCCAGTGGCGCGAGGTGCCGGTCGGCGGCGATCACCCCCAGCGATCCGGGCCGTGACAGGGCCTCGCAGGCCGCTGCCACCGCTGCGGCCACCGGATCGTCGGTCCGCCGGAACCGCACCCGGCCACCGGTGCGGACCGCCCGGGTCAGGGGCACGTCGGCGTCGAGGGCGGCGAGGAGCCGGTTGGCCAGCCGGACCACCTCGGCGGGCACCCGGAAACCGTCGGTCAACGGGAGTACCTCCGCATCCGGTTGACCGAGGTGGGCGAGTTGACTCCGCCAGCTCACCGCCGCCCACGGGGTGGTGCCCTGGGCGAGGTCACCCAGGACGGTCAGGGATCCGTGGCTGCTGCGCCGGGCCACCACCCGGCACTGCATGGGGGAGAGATCCTGTGCCTCGTCGACCACGATGTGCCCGAAGCCGGGCGGCCGGTCGAGCAGCCCGGCCGCCTCGTCGATGAGCACCAGGTCCGCGGCGGTCCACGGGGCGGTCCGCCAGCTCCGTGCCCGGGGCCACCGGATCACCTCCTGCTCACCGGCGGTGAGTATCCCGTCGGCAACGCGGGCCAGCAGGTCCGGACCACCGAGCATGGCGGCGACCAACTCCTCAGGGCGGACCGCCGGCCAGGTCGCGTCCACCAGGGCGGTGACCGGCCGGCTGCGGCTGATCCGTCGTACCCAGGCCGCGCCGGGTGCCTCGCGGGTCTCGGCCTGCCGCTGTACTGCGGCGACCACCCGGGCGCGTAACCGCTCCCGCGCCGGGAGGTACCGCAGCCCTTCGGCGCGTACCCCGTCGACGATCCGCCGAAGCGTCTCCACCGGCACCCGCCACCGGTACGCCCCGTCCGGTACCACCAGCTCACACCCGGGTGCGCCGACCCGGGCGTACAGTGCCCGCCGCAGCACCTCGGCCATGCGTAGGTCGTGCTTGACCAGCGCGGCCGGCAGCCCGTCGGCCGCCCGTACCGGAACCCGGGCGACGAGCGCGTCCACCGTCGACCTGGCGACGTCCCGTTCCCCGAGGGCGGGCAGTACGTCGGCGATGTAGCGCAGGAACGCCGGGTTCGGCCCCAGCACGAGCAGTCCGTTCCGGTCGAGCTGCCGGGGATGGGTGTAGAGCAGGTACGCCGCCCGGTGCAGCCCCACCGCGGTCTTCCCGGTGCCCGGTGCACCCTGCACACAGATCGTCGTGCCCAGTGTGGCCCGGACCAGGCGGTCCTGCTCGGGTTGGATGGTGGCGACGATGTCCCGCATCGGCCCGATCCGAGGCCGTTCGATCTCGGCCAGGACCAGGTCACCCGGGCTGTCGGTGAGGTGGCCGGCGGTCAGCTCCTCGTCCTCGAAACCGGTCAGGTCGGCGGCCCGGTCGCGTCCCGTCCGCCAGCCGAAGCGGCGACGACGTCGTACGCCGGCCGGCTCGACTGCGCTCGCCCGGTAGAAGCGGGCGGACACCGGTGCCCGCCAGTCCAGCACCAGCGGCCGGCCGGTGGGGTCGGTGAGGTGCCGCCGCCCCAGGTAGTACCGCGCGCCCCGGTGCTCGCCCGCCGCCGGCGTGGTGTCGAAGTCGAGCCGGCCGAAGTACGGCGGTGCGTGCGGGTCGCAGGCGAGCTCGCGCGCCTGCCCCCGGAGCAGCCGGCCCAGCGTCTCGGCCGTCCAGCCGTCCCCGGCGATGTCCGCGCCGGTGTCCACCCGCATCCGGACGGTAGCGAGCAGGTGTTCCTGGGCGTCGCGCACCCGGGACAGGTACGCGTACTCGACGGTGAGTTGGGCGCGGGATTCGGTGGCTGCGGAGTTTCCGGGGCCGGTCATGGGTCACCTTCCGGTCGGGGGGACCAGACTTTACCGGGTAAACAAACTATTTGAGTAAATTTTTTAACCAGGATGCTAACGTGTCCGGATGAGCAGCCCGACCGGCCTCCGGGAACGCAAACGCGAACGCACCCGGGAAGCGATCTCCTCGGCGGCTATCTCCCTCTTCCTCGCCCGGGGGTTCGACCCGGTGTCGGTCGCCGAGATAGCCGCCGCCGCCGAGGTCTCCAAGCCGACCCTGTTCAAGTACTTCGGCAGCAAGGAGGACCTGGTCCTGCACCGGATCGCCGACCACGAGGCGGAGGCCGCCGGCGTGCTGCGCTCCCGCAGCGCGGACGAGCACCCGGTGGACACCCTGCACCGGCACTTCCGGTCCGGCCTGTCCCGACGTGATCCGGTCACCGGGCTGAACGACCACCCGGAGGTACTCGCCTTCCACGGCATGGTCTTCGGTACACCGAGCCTGCTCGCCCGGCTGGCCCGCTACGCCGAACGGGACGAGGAGGCACTCGCCGCAGCGTGGCAGGAGCCACCGGGCGGCACCGATCCGTTGACCGCCCGCCTGGCGGCCGCCCAGGTGGTCGCCATCCAGCGGGTGCTGGCCCGGCGCAACTGGCAGCGGCTGGTCGACGGGGCATCGGCGGATGCCACCTACCCGGTCGCCGTCCAGGAGGCCGACCGGGCCTTCGGTCTGCTCCGCGCCGTACTGGCAACGGAAGCGGTCGTGGCCGGCCAGGCACCGTGCCGGCTCCCGGCCGGACCGGTCAGCGGGTAGACAGGTTCTGCAACCGGACCTGGCCCCGGGCCACCAGGCGCGCCGCGTCGTCGACGATCTCCACCTGCCACAACTGCTGGCTGCGCCCCCGGTGGACCGGGGTACCGGTCGCGGTCAGTTCCCCGTCGCGAACCGCGCGCAGGAAGTCGGTCTGGTTGGAGACGCCGACCACCGTGCCCCGGTCACCCCACCAGAAACCGGCCCCGATACTCGCCGCCGTCTCGACCACCGCGCAGTACACCCCGCCGTGCTGGATGCCGTACGGCTGGTGCAGCTCGGGCCGGCACCGCCAGCGGATCACCACCCGGTCGGCGGTGGTCTCCACCATCTCCAGGCCCAACAGGGCCACGAAGCCACCCGTCATGTCCGGCACCGACACCGTGCTCCTCCTCCCCGTCGCAGACCAGCGGTCCGCCAGCCTAGTACTCACTCCACCAGACCCGCCGCCACCAGCAGTCCCAGCCAACTGTCGGCGGGCTGCCCCCGGTGCCTCCCGGTACGCCGACGGCGCTCCCGCACCCCCGGCCCCAGCACCGTGTCGACGAGGCCGGGGTACCCGGGGCCGAGGACGACATCGTCGAAGAACGCGCCGATGTCCGGTGCGAGGAAATGCCACTCGACATCCTCGTCGGGATGCCGGTACAGGAACACGTAGTCGTCCTGGTTCGATGTAGTAGACGTCGCCGTCCTCGACGTCGAGGAAGATCCCCGCGCCGGCCAGGGTGCCCCGCAGCGGTGCCGGCACGCTGTACATCTCGTTGCCGACGGGAAGCGGACTCCCCAGGGGGCAGTACGGGTCGACCTCGCGGCGCGACCAGGCGCTCCGGCTACCGATCACCTCCGGCGGCTGGAAGCGGAAGTACGTCCCCTCCAGCCGCCCGACGACCCGGAACGTCTCGGTGACCCCGGCGGGAAGCTCCGGTACGGGTTCCAGGTCGGTCGGCTCCCCGATGGTGACGTCGTACCCGTCCTCGGCGGCCACCCGGCGCAACAGGTTCACCTTGGCGCGGATCCGGGCGAGCCGGTGGTGGAGGTCGTCGGTACCGGCAGGTGCGGCCATCGCAGTGAGCTCCCTCCGTCGGTGACCGCTGGGCGGCCCTAGTCCACCCGGCACGGAGATCATCTTCCGTCGGCGATCGGGACACCGCTGTCCCGGTCCGGCCCGTGGGGCGGCACCCGTCCGGGAAACCCGGTACGAGCGCGCGGACGGGATGGGGGAGAATCCCCAGCGTGACCGATAGCAGCCTGCCCGCCGCCGGTCCGGCCGGCCGGGCCTCCCTGATCGACGACCTGCGCTGGCGGGGCCTGATCCACGACTCGACGGATCCGGACGAGTTGCGCGCACTCCTCGACGGCCCGCCGTCGACGTTCTATGTCGGCTTCGACCCGACCGCGCCGAGCCTGCACGTCGGCCACCTCATGCAGGTCACCACGGCCCGCCGGTTGCAGCTTGCCGGGCACCGACCGTTGCTGCTGGTCGGTGGGGCGACCGGGCAGATTGGGGACCCGAAGGAGAGCGCCGAGCGGACCCTGAACCCGCCCGAGGTGGTCGCCGGCTGGGTGCAGCGGATCCGTGAGCAGCTTTCGCCCTTCGTGTCGTACACCGGGGACAACGCGGCGCAACTGGTCAACAACCTGGACTGGACCGCCGAGATGTCGGTGGTGGAGTTCCTCCGGGACGTCGGCAAGCACTTCCCGATCAACCGGATGCTGGCCCGGGAGGTGGTCCGGGCCCGGCTGGAGAGCGGCATCAGCTTCACCGAGTTCAGCTACCAGCTGCTCCAGGCCAACGACTACTTCGAGCTGCACCGCCGGTACGGCTGCCAGCTCCAGTTCGGCGGTTCCGACCAGTGGGGCAACATCACCGCCGGGGTCGACTACGTACGCCGGCGCGGGGCGGGCCCGGTGCACGCCTTCACCACCCCGTTGGTGACCAAGTCCGACGGGACGAAGTTCGGCAAGAGCGAGGGCGGCGCAGTCTGGCTCGACCCCGCCATGACCAGCCCGTACGCGTTCTACCAGTTCTGGGTCAACGCCCATGACAGCGACGTGAACAACTACCTGCGCTACTTCAGTTTCCGTTCCCCGGAGGAGATCGAGGAACTGGAGAAGGCGACTGCGGAACGGCCGGCGGCCCGGCTCGCCCAGCGGGCCCTGGCCGAGGAGCTGACCACGCTGGTGCACGGGGCACAGGAGACCGTCCAGGCGGTGGCGGCCAGCCAGGCGCTGTTCGGTCGGGGTTCGCTGGACGAACTCTCCCCGGAGACGCTGCGTGCGGCGTTGAGCGAGGCGGGCCTGGTGCAGATCGCCGGTGAGTTGCCGGACGTCGCCGGGCTGCTCCGTGACTCCGGTCTGGTGCCCAGCCTCAAGGAGGCCCGCCGGGTGATCGCCGAGGGCGGCGCGTACGTGAACAACGAGCGGATCACCGAACAGGACGCGACGGTCACTGAAAGTGACCTGCTCCATGGTCGATTCCTGGTGCTGCGACGCGGAAAGCGGTCATTCGCTGGCGCTGAGCTGGCGAAATAGCATTTGGTAAATGGTGTGACCTGGGACGCGCCCGACGGATTTGACGATCTATCCGTCGGGCGCGTAACTTTCTCTCTGCCAGCGGGGAACGGACGAAACGGGCAAAGCTCGAAGGCCGGAACCGCAGGTGGGCAATCCTGGTCGTGTCGGTTGATTCCGATGCGCAGGGCCGGGTGGTGCGGCTGGATCGGGCGCGGAAGCGGTCGATTTGGCGACGCGGAACCAACCGGGTAAGGTTGCCGGCTGGCAGGGCACCGGGCGAGCGTGCGGGATGACCGCAGCGGCCGGCCTGCCAAACCCACCAGGAAGAAGCCAGTCGATGACTGGTGGATCTCGGTGCGCCAAACCGGATCAAAGTGTCACGGACCACAATAAATGGTTTGACACGGCGGGGATGGTGAGGTAAAGTAGTAAAAGTGCCCGGCGCGGGAGCGGCGGGGATGTGGAACGGATTGCCCCGGATGGGGGCCCCTGGTAAGGGGGTTCACCGGATGGTGTGTGGTTGTTCTTTGAGAACTCAACAGGGTGCTTGATAAGCCAGTGCCAATTTGTTTA
>NZ_JBAKHU010000070.1:0-27345 GCF_036906895.1 Micromonospora sp. CPCC 206060 | reverse complement strand
AAACGAGCCCGGCATGTTTGCTTTGGCCCCGAAAGGGACACAATCTCCGTAACCGCCCTCTGAGGATGGGTGGTGAGGTGGAGCGCGGCGATCCTGGCAGACAGTGCCTCGTGTCTCATCTTCGGCGGATATCCAGCGGCGTCGCGGGCTCGGCGTGCTTCGGTCTTGTTGGCCGGGTCGATGCCGGACTTGGCCAGTGGTTCGGGTGCCAGTTCGGCAGCGGCTCTGCGACCGGCGAAGAGCATAGTTTGGAACCGGATATCCCGTTTGCCTTCATCGTGCAATTCTCCGGCGACTCGGACGCTGGAGGTGAGCCGCAGGTCGAGTCCGATGTTGCGAGCCATTTGCGCGGCACGTGCGGCTACCGCTCGCTGGTGTGGGTCGAGGCCGATCCGTTTGCCGGGGTATGCACTGCTGGAGCTGCCGGTCTCCGACTCGTCGTCGGCCTGTCGCGGGCGTGCCGCCGACAGCAGGATCGGGAACTCGGGTGTCCAGACGGCGCCCGTCACGGGGTCGAGCTGGCGGGTGGGTGTCGCTGTCATCGATGGGCGTTGCCGCTGGCTGGGGTAGCCGAGCAGTGTCTGTACGACCTGCCCGAGCAGGTTGTCGCTGGCTAGGGTGGCGAGAAGGGTCTTCAGCCGGTCCCGGTAGGCGTGTGGCCGGTCAACCTCGGGGTCGTGGCGTACGAAGTGCAGCAGGGCATTGATGGCGTCTTGTGAATCGTGGGCGTTTGCGGGCTGGTCTGACGCGGTGCCGGTGGTCAGGGTCGCAGTGGTGAGATAGGCGGCGAGGTGCCGTAGGTGAGGGCCGAGCCGCAGGATCGGGCCACGTTTGCGTGCAGCCAGGTCAGCGACATCGACGGCCGGGATGTTGCTGTCGGGGTGCCAGCCGAAGCGGTCGCAGCCGCCGTACTCGACCGGTACGACGATGGTGTCGCCGGGTCGGATGCGCTGCGCGGTGATGATCTCCGGGGTGCCGTCGCAGCGGTAGCGCAGAACCTGCGGGCGCTCGCGGTCATCGCACGAGCGGGGTGCCCGCTCGCGTCCGCGGTGTTCGGGTTGTGCCGACCGTGGGTCGCTCTCGGCGGGTTCGGGGATGTCGATGTCGGCGACGGGTTGCGCGTCGTCGTGTTGCAGCAGCCATCGGCGCACCTCGCGGGCCGGAACGTCGATGGTCTCGGTACTGGTCGTCGGGACAAAGCCAGCCACGACCGCCCACCGTTCGGGTGCGTCCAGCGGTAGACCTGCCCGCCAGGCGATGGTGACCGGTGGCACCTCGTCGGTGATGCCGTGCAGGTAGGGGGCAATCGGCGGGTCGGGATGCGGGGTGGGTGAGGTGCGGGTCCACGCGTCAAGCGTCGGCGGTAGGAGCACGGGTACGTGCACGGGCCGTGCGATGCTCGCCTCGGGTGGTGCGGTGGCGGCCATGGTACGTAGAGCGGCGGGTGAGGCCGGAAGCCCGTCCGCCGCCGCGTGAAGGTTCTTGAGCGTGCTGATAGGAGCCTGTTCGGTCAGCCACCGCCAGGTGGTCAGTCGGGCCTGTCCGTAGACGGGGTCCTCGTCGTCGGTGCTACTGTCGTGCACGACGTAGGCCGGGGCCGGGACGTCGCGTAGCCCCAGCCGGTTGAGCCGGCCGAGCCGTTGAATCAGCGCCGGCAGCGACGCCGAATCGGTGACCAGTGCGTCGACGTCGATGTTCGCGCCGACTTCGATGGTCTGGGTCGCGACGATAACGAAGGGGCGGCGGTCGTCGTAGTCGCGGCCGACCCGGATCCGGTCGTAGTAGCCGGCGAGCAGCAGTTCCCGGTCGATCCCCCGGCCACGGCCGGTCAACAGGATTGCTTCGACCTCTTTGTTGAGGAGTTCGAAGACGGCGCGGGCGCGGGAGACGGTGTTGACCACAACCGCGACGACCCCCTCTGGGGTCAGGCGCAGCGTCAGGTCGGCCAACGCCCGCGGCACGTCGAGGCTGGCCTTCCTGCGGCTGGTCGCCACCTCGACCAGGCGCAGCCGTTTCGGTGCCGTGAGCCGGCCGCCGGCGACCGGGTGGTGCCGGTCGCGGTCGGTGATGCTGTGCACGATGAGCTGCCGACCGGTGTCATCGGGCGTGGTTGCGGACATGATGACCAGGGCCGGTCTCAGCCCCAGCGGCCAGTCGTCGAGATTGAGCGCGGCGGTGACGGTGGCACGGAACGCCTCAGCGAGGTGGGCCTCGTCGACCACGATGAGGCTGTCGGTCCCGACGAGGGCCGCGTCGATGCTGCGGCCGTACTCGTTGACGCCGTAGCCGCGGAAGAGCAGCCGACTACCGACCTGGTCCACGGTGCCGGCGATAATCGCGTACCGGTCGGGACGTTCCAGCCAGATCCGGTCCCAGGTAGCCCCGCCGCGCATCCGGGTGACTGTGAGCACAGGGCCGTCTTCGTCGCCCTCAGCCCGCAGCGCTTCAGCCACTCTCGCGCAGATCGGCGTGCTGGCTGTCTGCAAGGCTCGGTTGAGCCTGACGGCATGCTCGTGCGCCTCGTCGACGACGAGACGACGGTCGACCACGAAGAACGTGCGGCGTTTCGCCAGGTCCGGTCGCAGGGCGGCGACGAAAACGGACACGTCGAGCACGGACGTCTTACCCAGCCCTGTCGGGACGTCGATGACGTCAGGCCAGCGTCCCTCAGCGAGGATGCGGTCCAACAGCGCCTGCTGCCACGGAAACGGCTCACGCAACTGGCCACCAGGGGTCAGATCCCCATGCACCTCGTTGACGAAGCCCGCGAAGTCGTCAGGCGTGAGGACGTGGTCAGCGGTTGCCACGAGACACCTCCGGCACGAACATGCCGCAGCCGAGGTAGCGCAACGCGCCTGCCAGCACCGGTCCACGCACAGGCGTGGAGAACTCCACCCGGCAATGCACGAAGGGCCGGATCGGACGGTTGGCTGGAATGCTGCCTCGCCGGGGTACCCGCACCGCACCCTGGACCAACGGGGCTTCCAGTACGGTCACTGACTCCGGACGCGGATAACCGGCCTTGACGAACCCGTCGGCGAGCATCCCCGACGGGTCACGCCGTCCCGGATAGCGATCCAGCATCACCGGCGAGACAGACACCCAGCGGCGGGTGCCCTCGGGCTGACCAGTCCAGCGATCGGACCGCAGCCCCCACGTCGGCGGCGGTTCCGCCGGGTCACCTAACCGCAGGATGCCGTCCGGACCACTGCGGAGTACCCGGATTGGGTCCTCACCGTCGGGACCGAGCAGGCCGCGCAGCACGGCGAGACGATCGTGGCGCGCCATCTCGGGCAGCGCGACCGCCACCCCGAGCAGGCGCCCGTCAGCGTGCCGGTGACCGACGTCCAGCAACGGCAGATAGGCCAGATGAGGCAAGTCATCGGCGCCGTGTCCGCTCGCCTGCGGCGGTACCGGATCGGCGATCCGATCGATCACCGCGCGGCGCAGAATATCGGTCACCGCCAGCAGCCGGTCCCCGCGCACCGGCACGCCGCCGCGCTGCCCGGGCCAGATCAGCAACTCCCGGTAGGGGCCGGTCGCCACCTCCGGGACCGGCTGCGTCGAGTCAGCGCCGAACGTGTACTCGATCGACCGGGCAACCTCCCACGAGCGCTGCCCCTCGGCGTAGGCGGCGCGGAGCTGGTCGGTGTAGCCCGGGTACGGCACCCGCAGCGAGATCGCCCCGGGTGTGCCGAGTCTCGTCGGCCGGTAGGTGACCCACGATTCACGCGCGGCGACCATCTCGTCCGAGATGACGACTTCGGCGGACGAGGTTGACCGGCCAATGTACGGCACCCGGCGAGCGAGCTTGGCCAGCCGCCACAGGATCCCGTCGTCGGCCTGGGCATCAGGCCATATGTAGGCGACGTGCTCATCGGTCGGCAACGCACCCACGCGGGTGCTGGCCCGGTTGGTCCGGCCCGGCCAGTTGGTGCTGCCGGACCTCGACTCGGTCGCGTTCGTCACCACGTACCCACTACGGATCGACGTCTCGACCAGGCTCGGCGGCACCGCCATAACCGACGGCGGGCCGGCGCCCTCCAGCCAGCGCAACGCCACATCGTCAGCCGTGTACGCGCGGGCATCCACCTCGGCGTCGTGCTCAGCCGAGGCAACCAGCGCACAGAACAACCGCGCCGGATGCGGCGGCCACTCCACCCTCGTCGCCTCATCCGCAGCGTCGTAGCGGCCCTCGCGCAGCCGCACGGTGATGCTCAGTACCACCCGGTTACTCCCCATCCCCAACGGACGACGTGATGGCGAAGCGGATCGCGGCGGCAAGCTGCCGGGTCGGTGTGATGGGCACGACGTCGCCCTCCATGACCACTCCAGCCGCCGCAGCCCGGTCGCGCAGCGTCACGAACGCCGCGATCGCCTCGGCCGCGCTCACCTCGACCGGCTCCCGCTCGCCACCGTCACGCTCAAAGAAGACCGTCTCGCCCATCCGAGTCAGGTCACAACCGGAACGCAGCCACAGCGACGGCCGGCCAAACGTCAACCGGTCCCCCACCAGCGCCAACGCGGCCAAAGTCGCCCGAGCCAACGTCGCCGCCTCCGCCGAGGCGTCACCGAACCGCAGCCGTTCCAACCCGGCCAACGAGACCCACCCGGTCCGGCGGATCTCACGAACGGACACGCCACCGTGGGCCGGGTTCGGGGTGATGTGCCCATGCCCGATCTCGCTCAGCTTGCCACCCTTGGCCTTCGCTCCCTCGGGCAGGAAACGCCAGTCACCTTCGGCCTTGCCTTTGTCATCGATCGCGCCGGTCAGGTTCGTCGGGTCGTACCGGCCAGCCCGCCGATCCCCCTGCACATACTCGACGCCGAACATCGAGGATGTGTAGATACGAGCGAACTTCGGCCACCGGCCCTTACGGTGCGAGTCCCACGCGCCAAACAGCAGCGAGTACGGCTCCCGCTGATACAGTGGCCGCACGTCGCCGGCCGTCGCCGAACGCAGCACCTTCCCGGTCTCGCTGTGATCGAAGCGAACCCCGCCGACCTCACTGTCCCTCAGGTACGCGTCAGCGTAACGGTGGGGAAAGTTCAGCGACGTGAGACGCACACCCTCTTCCTTCATAACCAGCTCGAACAAGGGCAGATCAACCCGACCGCCATCGCGCGCGGTCAACAGCGCCTCCTCGACCCGGTTCGCCTGCGACGGAGCCTGGTCAACCACCACTGTGTCCCGCTGCTCACCATCAACAAGCCGCCGCTCGAACAGGTACGGCCGCGGCAACCGCCCTTCCCGATGGGCAGCCCGAACCTCATGATCAGGGATAGGAAACGTCGGGGGCATGATCTTTCCGCCCTGCCCACCCACCGGCTGATAGACCCCGCTAAACGCGATACCCGCGTCGCGACGATCGTCGCCGACCGCCGCGATAAGGCGATCAACAATCGCGCCCATGATCTCTCCTGTCTTCGAAACGACAAGGCAACCGTCTACCGGACGGGTACGACACTGCCCGCTCCGACCAGGGCGAAGCACCGGTCGCGTTCATCCGAGAACGATCACACGTTCACGACAGCTACTTCTGTCATTAGCGGCCCCTTCGGCGAGGCTCACGCAATGCGGACTAAAAGCTGCGAAAGCCACCGCCGCATGAGAAGGCTGAGGGATTCCGAGGCTTTGTCATCAAGGAGCAGCAGTCGCGTGGGCGAACCGGGCGCCCGCGCCTACTACGACCGGCAAAGCACCTGCGGCGCAAGCTACAACGCCGCGCCGCGCCAGCTCGCCATCCGGCTCGTCGGCATCCTCCACGGATGCCTCAAAACGGCACGCTCTACGACGAGGCGACACCGCCTGGTCCCACCACCTCAACGAGGCCGCTGCTTGACATTCAATCTCCTGGGATGTCTTTCATCCAGGTATGCTCGGCAGTCCCTTGCGTTGCGGGCCGAGCCGCGCCGAATGCCCGCCGATACGACAGGTACGCCGCGCGGCTTTCGGTGAGGTGGTAGCCGCGGCTGCTCTCCACCGAGGCGAGAGCGCTGCTATTCGGCGCATCATTCGGGTTCTTCGAAGTTGAGCGGGGTTTCGTGTCGGGCGGCGGCCCGGGCGAGAGGGGCTCGCAGCTCATCGGTGATCATCTGAGTGTCTAGCCCGGATGGTCACACGTGAAGAGCTGCGAGCATGGTCAACGATACGACCCGGCTGCTGAGCCTCGACGGCCTGGCCGTCGAGCGGGTCGAGCTGGATCCTGACGGTTTCCCGGTGGTCGATCTGCGCACCGCCGATGAGCAGCACGATGCTGCCCAGACTGCGGTGTGCGGGCACAGAGGGTCAAGGAATGGGTGACGACCAGGCCGCGGGATCTGCCCGTGGCCGGGCGTACGACCCGGTTGCGGTGGCAGAAACGCCGCTGGCGTTGTGACCAGGACGGCTGCCCACGCCGGTCGTTCACCGAGCAGGTGCGGCAGGTCCCGCCCCGGACCCGGAGCACCACACGGTTGCGGCAGGCTGCCGGGGCGGCGGTCGGCGACGCCGGCCGCACGATCGTGCAGTCCGCCCGTGATCACGGCCTGTCGTGGCCGATCGTCGCGGCCGCGTTCACCACCCACGCCCAGCAGGTGCTACCGGCCGAGCCCGGCCCGGTCACCGTGCTGGGTATCGACGAGGTTCGCCGCGGCAAGCCCCGCTGGACGTTCGACGCGGTCACCGAAACGTGGACCAGGACCGCCGACCGGTGGCACGTCGGGTTCTGCGACCTGACCGGCGGCCAGGAACTGCTCGCCCAGGTCGAAGGCCGTACCACCGCAGCGGTTACCGGCTGGCTGCGGCAACGCCCCGCCACCTGGCGCCAGCAGGTCCACGTCGTCGCGATCGACATGTGCACCGTGTTCAAGGCCGCCGTCCGCGAGGTTCTCCCACACGCAATCCTGGTCGTGGACCACTTCCACATCGTGCAACTGGCCAACCGGGCCGTCACCGAAGTCCGCCGCCGCATGACCGCGACCCACCGCAGTCGCCGCGGTCGAGCCAGCGACCCCGAATGGCAACTCCGCAACCGGCTCACCCGCTCCGCGGCCCGGATGCACGCCCGGCACGTCGGCCGCCTCGCCGACACCCTCACCAACCTGCCCGCCAGGATCGGCGCACCGATCCTGGCCGCGTGGAACGCCAAGGAAGATCTACTCGACCTACTCGCGGTCGCACGCACCCACCCCGACCGGGAAACCGTCAACCGGCTGCTACACCGCTTCTACACCCGCTGCGCCGCCACCGATCTGCCCGAACTACACCGGCTCGCCACCACGATCGAGACCTGGTGGCCGCAGATCCTCGCGTTCCTATACACCGGCATCACCAACGCCGGCTCAGAAGGCACCAACCGCGTCATCAAGACCACCGCACGCAACGCCTACGGCTTCCGCAACCCCTAAACCAACGCCTCCGCACCCGCTGCGCCACCACCCGACGCCACCGCGGACACCTCAACCCCGCCTAAATTCGAAGAGCCATCATTCGTCGGTGCATACCTATCAGCGTTCGCATCAAATGAAGGCGGTGAGCAGCATGAGGACATGTCTGCCAACGGCTGTCCGGCCTGTCAGCGCATGACCGAGACGATGGCGCGGCAGGCGCGGACAGCGTGCGGTGTGGTGGACCTTGATGGTAGAGGGCTGCGACCGGTCCGGGTCCATAGCAACGCGGTGTTTCTTCTGCCCCGGGCTCGAATCATTGTGCGTGTCGGCCGGGGCGCCGATGCTGTCGGGCGGGCTATGCGGGCGGTCAAGGTGGCCCGCTGGCTGGTGGGCGAGGGCTTCCCTAGCGTGGTGCCCGTCGCGGGGATCGAGCAGCCGATCGTCGTCGCCGGGGACCAGGAGGACGAGGCTCCGGTCACATTCTGGGAGCAGGCGGACATCGGCCCGGCTCCGGAACCGATCACGGGTGCAGAACTGGGCCGGCTGCTGCGGTGGCTGCATACTCTGCAGCCACCGTTTGTCCTCCCGGTGTTTCGTCCGCTGAACCGGCTCATCGCGGCCGCTGGCGCCAGCAGCTGGCTCACCGCGTCCGACCGGCGATGGATCCATGCGAGGGCGGTCGAGCTGCAGTGCGGTCTCGACACGGTCGAGTTTGGGCTGGGGACCGGTCTGGTGCACGGTGACGCACAGCTGGGCAACGTCATCTCGGCCCGTACCGTCCGGCTGGTCGCTGATTGGGACAACGTCGCGACCGCGCCCCGCGAGTGGGATCTGGTGCCGGCTGCCGCTGAAGAACGGTTTGGCGGGTCACCGCAGTTGCTGACCCAGTTGCTCGCCGCGTACGGTGCGGATCCGACCACGGACCCCGGCTGGGGAATCCTTCGAGACATCTACGAGTTGCGGTCGGTCGCTGCGCATATCCGTCGTGCGCCGTTCTCTTCGCCGCACGCGCGCGAGGCTGCGCTGCGGATTGCGTCGCTGCGTGCGGGTGACCGCGCCGTTCGCTGGTCCGCAGTCGAGTGAACGGGCCGCAGTAGCGTGCGGAGCATGGTCAGGCAGCTGCGGTGCGGAGGGTGGCGGTCAGCCGTTCCCGGAACGCCCGGACCGCCGGCCGGGTGGCGTGCGGCGCGGAGTGGGTCAGCAGTGAGCTGAGCCTGTCAAGCACGCGCGCGGAGGTAGCGACCTCGGCGGCCATGTCGATCGCTTGGTGGCCGTCGGTGGCTGCTTGGTCCGGCTCGATGCTGGTAAAACGGGCTACGCTGAGGCTGATCTGGTCGAAGACGGTCGAGCGGGAGTAGCCGGGGGGACGGGCACCGAGTGCGGCGAGGGCTTGTTCTTCTGCGTGTGCGGCGAGATTCGCGTTATGGACGGCGGCGTCCTGCCATGCGAGGGCCGCGTTGCCAGCGAGTTCGGCTCGGCCGGTGTATGCCAGCAGGTCGTGATCGCCGGGGTCCGCGTCGGCGAGCAGGTCCTCGGCCAGCCGGATCGCGTGCTTGAGTTCGGTGATCGAGGAGGGGCCGAGCGGGGCGAGCATCCGCGCGCGCAGGTTCCACAGCATCGCCGCGGCGGCCGGATGCCGTCCGCGCGGTAGCAGCGCCAGGGCTGCGTCGACCAGCTGCAGTCCGGTGGCCGGGTGTCCAAGGTCGCGCATCTGCCGGGCCATGTCCGCGAGGAGGCTGACCTGCAGCAGTGTCGACCGCCGGTCGGTGGATTCGCGGGCGGCCTGCAGTCCGAGGGTGAAGTACCGCTGGGCGGGGCCGGCCATCTGCACATCGTGGCTCATCCAGCCGGCCATTCCGGCAAGCTCGGCGATCGCGGCGAGCATCCGGTTGCCTACCGCGTCGGTGTAGGACGTTTCGCGCAGCAGGTCGACGGCGTGCTTGAGCTGCCCGACTGCGGCCTCGCGGCTCAGGCCGCCGCCGATCACCGCATCTTGGGCGCCGAACGCGGCGGTGGCAGCCTCGATCCGTGCGACGGCCGACATGGTCAAACGCGGGGATGTCGGCGCGGAGCGGTCTGGTAGCCGCCCTGCGGGCCCGGTAAGCCAGCGCAATAGTGGATCGGTCAGCGCCTCACCCGCAGTGAAGGCGATCGCGTCGGTCAAAAGTGCGCGCCTGGTCAGCATGTCGCTCCCGATGTAGGCGGCCAGCTCATCAAGCGTACGAGCGGCGACGCAGGGAACAAGGTGCGGTGCGGCCGGAGCGGCGCCGCCACGTGACTGAGGCCAGATCACCGCGACCGGGATGCCGACGCCCCAGGCCCGGGACAGCACCTCGGCGGCCACTTCCGGCTGACGGCATGTCCCGCCGGACAGCCAGCGTTTCACGCCCACGTGGTCGTAGGACAGATGTAGGCCGTACTCGCGGTTGCCAAGAGCGTTGACCGCAGCGGCGAACTCGTCGAGCGAGGTGAAGCCACTGCCGTCGAGCAGCACCGCCAGGACCGGGTTGACGATACGTGAAGGCATCCTCATGACGTTGTCCCTCACACACCTAGAGTGACCGGCGCTGGCTCGTCCACAGAGTACCGGCGGACACATCGACAGTGGGCGAACGCACCTTTCGCGCACCTTCCTGAGCGCCCTTTACGGTCTGGTCGACCCGGTAGGCCCGGTGCCACGCTCAGTCATACGGCCGCGACGATCGAACGGCCGAGGCATCAACCGTCGCACGACGTGCTGGCCGTGCAGGACTCGACGGCCGGTTGACGCTCTGCGAGCGGGGATCGCCCCGGCGCACGCCCGACCGCGAACCGCAGCGGCAGCACCGATTGCGCTCGTGCAGGCGGCGGTCGACATCGCACCACGGCAGTCCGGACGTCCGAGCTCACCCCGAAGGAGACCTGGTGATGACAACGACCCTCCCCGGCCTCGACGGTTCAGTCCACACCGTGCTCGCTGGCGCGGACGTGCTGGATCGGAAGCAGGTCGAACAGGCGGCGGGGCAGTTGCTGCATGCCCTCGGCATCCCTGCGGACACTGAGGTCGGCCGCAACACCCCGCGGCGCATGGCCGATGCCCTCGTGCAGTTGCTCACTCCTCAGTCCTGGACGTTCACGACGTTCCCGAACGACGAGAGCCACCACGATCTGGTCCTGACGCGCGATATCGCGTTCACGTCGCTGTGCGCCCACCATCTGCTGCCATTCTCTGGCCACGCGCACATCGGCCTCTACCCCAGGGAGAAGCTCGCCGGCCTGTCGAAAATCGCTCGGACGGTGGGGATGTTCGCCGCCCGGCTGCAGGTGCAGGAGAACCTCGGGCAGCAGATCGCCGGGTTTCTGGAGGAGCAGCTGGCATGCGACGGCGTCGGCGTGGTGCTCGTCGCCAAGCACCTGTGCATGACTGGCCGAGGTGTCCGCGCCGCCGGCACCGACACGGTCACGGTCGCCACCCGCGGTCGCCTGCAAAAAGATCACGGCGCGCGCACCGAGTTCCTCCATCTGGCCGTTCCGTCGAGCAGGGCCGCATGAGCAAGTCCGCATCGGCAGGCTCGGGCACCACCACGGCCGCCGCGTCCGGGATCTATCGGATCGGCAAGATGTTCAAGTTCGATGGGGCGCACCATCTGGGCGGGCTGCCCGAGGGGCACAAGTGCGGCCGGCTGCACGGGCACGGATACACCGTGGAAGTCACACTCGCCTCGACGCGGCTGGCTGGACCCGGCTTCGTGGTCGATTTCGCGAAGCTCGATCCGCTGAAACGGCATCTGGACGGCGAGTTCGACCATCGGCTCCTCAACGACGTCATCGACGTGGAGCCGACCAGCGAAAACCTGGCGCGGCTGCTGTTCGACTGGTGCGTGACCCATCTCCCTCTGCCGGACGGTGCGTTCGTCGAGGCCGTTCGGGTGCGGGAAACCGCGACCAGTTGGGCGGAGTACCGCCAGGAGACCCCTCACTAGGAAGGGAACGTCACCTTGTCAATTAAGGTCACCGCCACGACCGGCCGGACCAGCGCGCAGGTCGGGGTCGCCGAAATCTTCTACTCCTTCCAGGGAGAAGGAGTGAACCTCGGCCGCCGAGCCCTGTTCGTACGTCTCATGAGATGCAACCTGACATGCGGGTATCCGAGACTGCCTCGCACAGCGGACGCAGTCGCCCTCGGCGCGATGGTCTGTGACACCGAGTACACGTGGAACACGGCCAAGCACGATTTGCAAGCCGCGCCGACGATGAGCGCCACCGAGATCTGGGACCAGCTGGTGAGGCTCGACCCGGCCACCGCCAACCCGGGCTTGGCGCCGGTGGATCTGATCGTCGTCTCCGGAGGCGAGCCGCTGCTGTACCCCGACATCGTCACGGCCCTTGCCCAGCGCGCGTCCGTTTCGGGCAGGTCTTTGGAGATCGAGACGAACGCCACCATCGCTCCGAGCGCCGCGCTGATCGAAGCAGGCGCGCACTTTAACGGGGGTCTGAAGCTGGCAAGCTCCGCGGTTCCGCGTGGCAAGCGGATCAAGCCGCAGGTCCTCGAACAGCTGCAGATTAGTGGACGGGCCCGGTGGAAGTTCGTGGTGACCGGCCCCGATGACGTGCGGGAAATCGCCGACCTTCAGCAGGAGTTCGGGCTCACGGAGGTGTGGCTATCCCCGGAGGGCACCAGTACCGATGTGGTCATCGACCGGATGCGGTGGCTGGCCGATGTCGCGCTGACCCACGGCTGGAACCTCACCACCCGCCAGCACGTGCTGATCTGGGGTGACAAACGTGGCCGGTGACCGCACTTTCACGATGCTCGGCTGGGACGACATCACCGCTACCGCCGACCGGATCGCGAGCGAGGTCCGCGCCGACAAGGTTCCCGACGTGCTGGTGGGTGTGCTGCGCGGTGGCGTCATCCCGGCCGTGCTGCTCGCGCACGCCCTCGGTGTGCGCAGGGTGCGTGCCGTGGAGGTTCTGCACACCACCGCCGATGGCGTTGACGCGGTGAAGTCGTCCACACCGCAGGTGGCCAACGCGGCCAGCCTCGGCGACCTGACCGGCGCGGACGTGCTCGTCGTCGACGATGTCGCCGGCAGCGGCGACACCGTCGCGCGCACCGTCGCGCTGGTGTGGGCCTCCGGGGCTGCCCGGGTACGCACCGCGATCTTCGTGGTCAACGCCGGCAACTGGCGGCGGCCACAGAAACCCGGGCAGGCGCTGACCTACATCGGGGACGCCGTCGACGGATGGGTGGTCTTCCCGTGGGAGCGCCCGTGAACGGGGCGGCCATCCGATCCCCGAGGGCCGGTCGGGCGGCCACAGCACACCGGCCGGCACTCAATTCGGAAGGGAGGACGCGATGACCGGTGTTTCCCTGTTGTGGGCGCTGCGATCGCCGTGCAACCTCGGCTGCCGCTACTGCTACTTCGGCACCATTGAGGAGCATTGGGAAGTCATGCCGGCTCAGCCGGGGGCGCTGTCGCACCTGGCGCGCACTGATCTGGACCTGGCCACCATCGCCGCGTTCGTGCAGACCCTGCCCGCATCGCGCGTTGAGCGGATTTTTCTCGCCGGCGGCGAGCCGCTGATCTGGCCGCCGATTATGGACGTGGTCGCAGGGATCAAAGCCGCCGGGGTGCAGGTGGTGCTGTGCACCAACGGCATCCCGCTCAACCGGCCGGAGGTTGTCGAGGCGATCCTCGCCACCGGGGTCGACGCCGTGTCCGTCTCGCTCGACTCCGCCGACCCCGGCTACAACGACCGGTGGCGTCCGGCCCGCAACGGCGTGCACGGCTACCGGGATGTCGTGACCGGCATCCAGGCCCTGATCACCGCCCGCGGCGCTAACCGGACGCCACGCGTGGGCATCTACTCGGTGGTCACCCGGCAGAACATCGACGCGGTCACCGAGACCGCGGCCCTGGCCGCTCGGCTCGGCTGCGACTACTTCGTGCCGCAGCCGATCGCCCTTGAGCCGGAGCACGCACTGCACCAGCAACTGTCGCTCACACCGTCCGACGCCGAAGCGCTGGCCGCCGCGTTCGCGCAGTTGTACGGCGCGCCGCCGGTGCAACTTCCCGTGCCTGGCTATGCGGGTCAGGTCATCGACGCGGTCACCGCCGAGCGTCCCGGCTTCGTGCGCGGCTGCTTCGGCGGGACCAACCTGTTCTTCATCGAGCCCGACGGCAGCGTGTGGGACTGCCCTTCCACCTTGAAGATCCGCGCCACCACTGCGGCCGACGGCCGGCGTTCGATCTGCGGCGCGAGCGCCACCACGCTGTTCGGTCCCGGCGGCGGCTGCGCCGACTGCCACCTGTTCTCCGCCGATTGCGTCAACATGTGGCCGCTGATGGGCTTCGCCCAGTTCCTGCCCACCGGTGGGCCGTCATGACGCCCGACGATCCGCGCCCTGCTGCGCTACCGCACGTCGCCGGAGTTGAGGAGGCCGTCGTCGCGGACCTTGCGCGACTGCTCGCCCGGATGCCCGACCCCGCCGGGAGTGTGCATGGCGCGGCTCTGGAGCGGGAGCTGGCCGCGACCACCGGAGTACGGCACGCGGTCGCGGTGTCCTCCGGCACCGCAGCCCTGCACACCGCGCTGCGCGCACTACACATCGGCCCAGGCGACGACGTCCTCGTCCCGGCACTGTCGGTGATCATGTCGGTCGCCCCGATCATCCACGCCGGCGCCCGGCCGGTCTTCGTCGACTGCGATCCCACCGGCACCGACCTCGACTACGACGACCTCAACCGCAAGGTCACGCCATCGGCCAAGGCGATCCTGCCCGTGTACCTATGGGGCCGGCCCGGCGACCCGGCCCGGCTCGCCCGCACGGCAGCAGAGCACGGACTGGCCGTCGTAGAGGATGCTTGCCAGGCACAGGGCAGCCGAGCCAGCGGCCGACTTGCCGGCACTACCGGCGACGTCGGCTGCTTCAGCCTCAAAGACGGCAAGGTGCTCTGGGCCGGCGAGGGCGGATATCTCCTCACCGACCGTGATGACATCGCCCAACGCGCACGGTCCTTCCGCTCGCATCAGCAGCCGCCACCGCACGAGGACGATCATCCTGCCGAGGTCGGCTACAACTACCGGCTTGCTGAGCCGCTCGCGCTCATCGCCCGCGCCAACCTTGCCCGCTTCCACACGCTGGCCGCCCGCCGTCGACACCAGGCCTGCCTGCTCGCCGACTTGCTGGCCGGCACCCCTGGCATCGACGTGACTGATGTGCCGGCCCGTCGGGAATGGAACGGCTACAGCTTCCTGGCAACTGTGACCCTGGACCAGCCCCGTGCGTTCTGCGAGCACCTTGCCCGTCGCGGAGTACCGAACAGCGTCGGCACGTTCGGTCTGATCCCCGCCGATCAGCGCCCCGCGCTCGCCCCGTTCACCACCGCGCCGTGCCCCCGCGCGGCTGCGGTCGTTGACCAGACTCTCGCCGTCGTCCTCACCGACCACGACGACGAGCAGCGCCTCACCGGATACGCGCAGACGATCTCGGAAGAGGCCCGCCGATGGAGATCGTGACCTGCGACGTCAGTCAGTCGCCACGAGCACACCACCCGGGAGCCGGGCCCGCCAGTGCCGACCAGTCACGAGGCGATGCCGCCGGCATCGCAGCGGCACCTGACACGAGGAGTGACCGATGAGCGAGATCCTGCTCTTCTCCGCCGGGCTGGATTCCTTCCCTGCCTGGCACTACCTGGGCAATCCCCGAACCTTGTACTTCGACAGCGGCCACTTCGGTCGGCAGCAGGAGATCGACACCGTGCGGGTGCTCGCTGCCGCACACGGGATGGACCTGGAGATCAGCAACGAACTCGACCTGTCCGGGCGGGCCACCCCGCAGGGAGACCTGATTCCGTTCCGGAACGTGCTCTTCGCGATGCTCGCCGCGTTCCGCGCCGAAGTGATCTGGTGCGTCGGCGTCAAGGGCGACCACACCGCCGACAAGAGCCCTGAGGCGTTCGCGCGGATGAGCGAGATGCTGTCGACGTTCGCTGGCCGGCCGATCCGGGTCGACAGCCCGTTCTGGGACATGACGAAATCGGAGATCGTGGCCTGGTACCTCAAGGCCGGTCTGCCCGTTGACGACCTGCTGCAGACCTTCTCCTGTGCGACGCCGGGCACCGCGTTCACGCACTGCGGCCGGTGTCCGAGCTGCTTGCGCCGGTGGATAGCGCTGACCAACAACGACATCACCAGCCACTTCGCCTCCCCACCGTGGACCTGGGACCGGATCCGCACCTACTACCTGCCGGCGATGGCCAGCGGCGGCTACCCGCCACACCGCGTCGAGGAGTTCCGCCGCGCCATGGCCACCGTCGGCGCAACCCCCTAGCCACCTTCGATGAGCCGCCGATCGAACCTTACCCATTGGCCGATGCCGCCGACATCACCGATACGACGACCCCCTGACGACCTGGGAGCAGCAGTGAACGTCTCCGGCCTGCGGTTCGCCGCGAACATGTCCATCCTCTACGGGCACCTGCCCCTGCTGGACCGGCCGGCCGCAGCGGCAGCCGACGGCTTCGACGCCGTCGAGTGCTGGTGGCCATTCACTAGTCCGACGCCCGACGACCGGGAGATCGACGGCTACGAGCAAGCGCTCGACGACGCCGGAGTGCGCCTGATCGCGATGAACCTCGTGGAAGGTGACATGCGATCCGGGGACCGCGGGCTGCTGTCAAGCCCACGCCGCCACGGCGAGTTCCGCGCTGGAATCGACACCGCCGTCGAATTCGCCGCACGCACCGGCTGCCGGATCCTCAACGCGCTGTACGGCAACCGGGAACCCGACGTCGACCCCGCCCGCCAGGACCAGCTGGCCCTCGACAGCCTCGCCGCCGCGGCCACTGCTGCGGACACGATCGGCGCCACGATCGTGCTGGAGGCCATCAGCCCCTGGGAAGCCCCGGACTACCCGCTCGGCGACGCCGACGCGGCGATGGCGGCCGCCGACGCGGTCAACGCCCTCACCGGCCTGACCAACACCGGTTTCCTGTGCGACCTCTACCACCACGGCCGCTCCGGCGAGGACGTGCCCGCGCTGCTGCACCGGCACGCGGCCCGCATCGCGCACGTGCAGGTCGCCGACGATCCCGGCCGCGGCCGTCCCGGCTCCGGCGCGTTGGACTACCCGGCCTACTTCGCCGCTCTCCAGGAGATCGGCTACCACGGCTGGATCGGGCTGGAGTACGAGCCGACCTGTAACCCCGCCGTCGACTACGACTGGCTGCCGGCCCTGGGACTGGCCCGATGACGCGGGCGGGCGCAGACATGCTCCACACCACCCCACCGGCAGCCGCCACGCCGGCCGATCCGTCGTGGCGGTTCGCGCCGCCGCAGGGACGCCTGGTCACGATCGAAGGGGTCTGGGGAGCGGGCAAGACCACCGCGGCCCAGCTCGTGGGCGCGCGGCTCCGGCGGGCCGGGTTCACCGTCCAGGTGATCCACTACGGCGGGGAGCCCGGCAGCATCGGCCGACTGTCGACGTTCCTCGAACGCTCTCCACTGCGCGCGCGCACCGGTCTCGGCGGATACGCCCTGCCGCATCACAGCACCGTCGATGTGCTGCTGCGCCTGTGCCGCGAGGCCCATCACCACGTCCACTGCTTCCGGCCCGCCCTGGCCGTCAACGACGTGGTGCTCGTGGACCACGGCGTCTACTCCAAGCTCGCCTGGGCTCTGGCGGTGCTGACCGAGACCGCGCCCGACACCGACCCAGCCCACACGCTGCAACGACTGCGAGCCGTCGTCGCGCCCTGGTTTTGCGAGCCCGACATGCCGGTGTTCCTCGACACGCCCTGGCCGCTGGCCCGGGAACGCGCTATCGCCCGCAGTCGCGGCGGCGGCGATCCGGCCGCGACCGAACGGCTGCTGTTCCTGCCCCGCTACACCGCCGCCTACCGGCAGGTCCTCGCCGGCCACGAGGACCGAGTGGCCCGCGTGCGAGTCGGGCTACGCGCCGCCGGCACGGTCGCCGAGGAGATCACCAGCCGGCTCCTCGGCGCGCTGCTGGCCACACCGCTGTCCCCGAACGCACCGGAGAGAGGATGAGCATGTCGTCGTGGCTCGACGCACTGCCGCGCGATCGGCTGCTGCTGGATGTCTCCCTATGGTCGGCTGACCTGTCCGCGCTCGGGGCTGAGGCCGCCCGGATCAGCCCGCACGCCGACCTGCTGCACATCGACGCCTCCGACACCCACTTCATACCGGAGCCGCTGTTCTTCCCCGATCTCCTGCGCGCGGTCCGGCCGCACACCGACAGGCCGCTGCACGTGCACCTGATGGCGCACCGGCCGGCCCGGCTCGCATACACGTTCGCCGACGCCGGCGCGGACCTGATCACCGTCCACGCGGAAGCCACGGGCGCGGCCGACGCCATTCGCGCGATTCACGACGCCGGGCTGCCGGCGGGGATCGCGCTGATGCTCGACACCGACCCCGCTGACGTCCGTGGACTACTCGCCGAGGCCGACGCGATCGTCCTGATCGGCACCCCCCTTGGCACCAAAGGCACCACCCTGCAGACCGCCGCCTTGACCAAAATCACCGCGACGCGGCGGCTGCTGGACGCTGAGCAGCGGCAGATCCCGATCATCGCCGACGGCGGCATCCGCCAGAACACCGTCGCGTCGCTTGCCGCTGCCGGGGCCAACGGTGTCGTACCCGGCTCATTGCTCTGGGCCAGCCGCGACCTGCCCGGCACCGCCGCATGGATCCGCACCCACCAACCGATGCCGCCGGCATCACCAGAAAGGCAGACCCCACGATGACCACCGCACCTGACCTGTCGGGCTGGACGGTCAGCCTCGACCTGTGGGGCACCCTGATCGTGCACGGCGACCAGGCGGCCGTGACGGACTGGCGGGTAGCCGAGTTCACCCGCGTCCTGGACGCGTTCGGGCACGCCAGACCCGGCTCCCAGATTCGCCACGCGGTGACTACCGCCGATCGCCTCGCCCTTCACCGGCAGCGCCACGACGGCACGCAGCCCACTGTCGGTGAACTGTTGGCAGGGATCCTCGACCCGCTCGCCGTCCGGGCGACGGCGGAGATGCTGTCGGTCCTCGAAGTCGTGCACACCCACGCGAGTCTGCGCGGATGCCCGCACCCGATCGAGGGCGCGCAGGACGCACTGCGGGCGCTGGCCGGAACTGGTGCGCGGCTTGTGCTGACCTCGAACACGTTGTCGACCTCGCCGCAGGTGCACCGACAGTTGCTTGACGACCTTGAGCTGTCGCCGTTCTTCGCCGACATGCTGCTCTCCGGCGAGCTCGGCATCGCGAAACCACGTCCGGAGGTCTTCGCCACAATCGCGGAACGCGCGCACACCACGCCGGAGCGAGTGGTGCACGTCGGCGACGACTGGCTCACCGACATCCGGGGCGCACTGGATGCCGGCTGCCGCGCCGTGCACTACCGGCCGACCGGTCGTCCGGCCCGACCTGACGTCCTCGCCATCGCCGCACTCGACCAGCTCGTTGACGCGGTGCTCACCGCCCGCCTGCCCGCCGATGCCTTGTCCTCCTCGGAGCCGCGATGACCACGACCGCATCGGCTAACGCACTGACCGTGCTGCCTGCGCACGGCGTCGGTGCCGCCTTCCACCTGTCCGACCTCCTGGCTCGTCACCACGATGGCGGGAACACGGTATTCGTCAGCGACGCCGTCCTGCACCACGGCATCGGGGACGATCCGCTGCTCTACACCGCCCACCGCGATGTCCTGCCGCGCCGGCATGTACTCGGCACTGACTGGCGCGCCGACCTGGTCGAATACCAGCCCGGCGTGCTGCCTGGCGGGGAACTTCACCGCTCGACCGGGCACTGGAACACCCCGGCGCAACTGGAGGTCTTCCAGACTCTGACCGGCCGCACACTGATGATCACCGCCTGGTGGACCGCCACCGGCCAGCCGACTCTGCGATATCAGGAGTGCCCCGCCGATGCACTGGCGGTGATCCCGTTCGGCGCCTGGCACCTCACCCTCGTGCTCGACGGTCCGGCCGCAGTGTTCAACTTCTACGCCGACCTATCCACCGCCGGACACCCGCCCGCAGAGCGGGACAACGTCGACGCGAACAAGTACCGCCGCGCGCCGGCCGTCGAGATCACCGCCGTGCGGGCCGGCGACGGATTCCAGCTCACGGGCGCCGGGTTTGCCGCCTGGTGGCCCGCACAGCAGACCACCGAGCCCGCCTGGTTGCGCGAGGTTTTCACTGGCGCGAGTCTGCCGGATTTCTACCGCGCCGCAGACCAATCCGCGTTCGCCGCTCTGACCCGGCACGCGCACCGCCATCTGCCCGCGCACACGCCGCACCATCGCGAAACGGAGAGCCGATGACCCGCCCCACACCTATCAGCCCGGCCACGGTCGCCGCCAGCAGCTGCGCGGCGACGTTCCGGTGCGGCAACGCCAGCGTCGCCCTCCACACCGACGACGCGCAAGCGCTGGCCGAGGCCCGACGAGTCCTCTACTCCTACGAGGAACAACCCGCCGGGCCCGCGACCTGGCACATCTACCTCACCCTCGATCCCGACGTCGTGAGCAGCACGGAAGCCACCACGGACGGGCGGCGCTTCGACATCGGCCCGCAGAGCTACGCCTACCAACGCGGGCCTGGGCCGTCGAGCACCTTCTGGGTGCCCGACCGAGGCACACTGCTGTACGCCGACCAGGAGTCGAGGACGATTGGGGTCCGGTGCGCGACTGCGGAGGCGGCCGGGCTGTGGGCGCCGCGACTGGTGCGGCAGGCGATGACCGGGCAACTGCTGGCCGAGGGGGTGGTCTACGGCCATGCCGCCGCGTTCACCTGCCGCGAGCGCGGCATCCTGATCGCGGGCCACCGCGGGCGCGGGAAGACGACCACCCTGCTGGCCGGGCTGCACCACCTCGGCGGCGACTACGTAACCAACGACCGGCTGATGCTGCACGCCAACGACGCCGGTCTACACGGATACCCGTGGCCGATGCCGTTGCGCGCCGGGATCGGCACGCTCGCCGCCCTGCCGCACCTGCGCCACCATGTCCCCGCCGGCCAGCGGGCGTTGACGACGGACGAGAAGTGGACCTTCCCCCACAAGATCGCCATCGAGCCGGATGACTTCTCCGACTTGCTGCAGCGGGGCGGGAAGGTCGCCAGCCAGATGACCCCATCGGTGATGATCTGGCCGCACCTCGATCCCCGTCGCACCGGCGTCAGCGTCGAGCGCGTCGACCCCGACGAGGTGCGCCAGACGTTGGTCGACACCCGCATGTTCATGCACGACCCCGCGTGTGGCACCAGCGCGCACATCAACCAGTGGCTCGTGCCCGGCCCGGCCGACGAGGTCACTGACGCCCACCTGCAACGCACCGCCGCCGCGCTGGCCACGCGGCCCTGCTACCGCGTCCACGCCGGCGCCGACCCGGCCGCGCTGGCCGACGCCGTCGGGACGCTGCTCGACGCCGGAGAGTCCCGATGACCGCCGCGCCCGCCACGTTCTTTCCCGACACCACCGGCTGCCCTCGGGCGTACCGGCTGCTGCGCGCCGCCTGCGAACCCCCCGGTACCGCAACCGACGTCGGCCTGGTCGACGAGGAACTTCGGCCGCTCGGCGAGTTGCTGGAGTACGCCATCGTCGCCAAGATGCTTTGCCTGTTCGCCGACTGGCTCGACCGCCACGGCTACACGACGGGCCTGGCCCGGCCGATGCAGCAGTTCCTGCGGGGACAGCGGCGGCTCAACACCCACCGCTGGCGTATGCACCACCGGGAAGCCGCCCGCGTCATCGCCATCCTCGCCGGCTGTGGCATCCCGGCCGGCGCGATCAACGGGATCGCGCACGCGAGCCTGCTCTACCACGGCGACGGATCCCGCCAGTCCAGCGACGTCGACATCCTTATCCCCGCCGAGGCCGCCGACGACGCCGTGAACGTCCTGACGAGCTGCGGCTACTACGCCACCGGGCGCCGGCCCACCTCCCTGCACCGAGACTTCGACGATCCCCTGGTCCCCGGCCTCACCCTCGACCTGAGCACGCGGCTGGCGCACACCAGCGAACCTGCCGACATCGCCTCCGTCCTCGCTCGCCGCACACCTGCGGCGCAGCATGCTGCGGATCTGGAGCCGTTGCCGATCCTGAGCCGCGATGACGGGTTTCTGCACACTCTGGCCCGCGTCGCCGCGCAGCGCCGCTGGCCCGCGCTGGCCGACGCGCTGCGCTACAGCGCGCACCCCACCACCGCGACGGCGGTCGCCGTGGTGACCGCGTCTGCGCAGACCGGATGGCAACTGCTGCGCTCCTGCTGGCCACAGCTGCCCGAACGGCCGCCGCTGTCCGAGGCTGACATCGGTGATGCCGGCGGCATCACTACTCGCCACCCGGAGATTGGAGGCCGGCCATGATCGTGCAGTTGGCCGGGCTGCCCGGCACAGGCAAGAGCTCGCTGGCCGCCGCGCTGCGTACGCACCTCGGCCACGGCTGTCTGGTGCTCGACAAGGACCAAGTCCGCGCCGCGATCTACGAGTCCAGCGGCCACGTCACCTACAGCCGTGACCAGGACGACTTCGTCGTCACCCTGCTGCACCAGGCTGCCCGCGAGTACCTGACTCGACAGCCGGATGCCACGGTCATCCTTGAGCGCACCTGCACCCGTACCTACCAGATCAATGACGTCGTCCGGCTCGCGGCCGGGCTGCACCAGCCGCTGGCGATCATCAGGTGCTGGTGCCCCGCTGCTGTGGCGCGAGCGCGCCTCGACGCCGACCAGCAGCAAGGCCAACACCCAGCTGCCGACCGCGGCTTCGCCCTCTACCAGCGGCTGCAAGCGACCGCGGACCGGATCAACGTCCCGGCGCTGCATCTGCGCACCGACACAGCGGTGGCCCAGATTCTCGCCGCCGTCGTCGCCTACCTCGACGACATATCCACAGCATCCTCAACGGTGGGAGGAGTCGTCCGATGATGATCGACGTCGCCGTCTTGCTAGACATCGCACTCGACGCCGTGCACTGCGGCATCCAGCGGTTGAAGACCCAGGCCGTCCAGCAGGTCATGGCCAAAGGCGACCGCGACGTGGCCACCGACCTCGACCACACCATCGAACGCGAGATCCTCGCATTCCTGGCCGAGCGCACCCCCAGTATCGACCGCTTTGGTGAGGAATCCGGCGGCAATCCAGCGACCCCGCACCGATGGATCCTGGACCCGATCGACGGCACCCTCAACCTCGTCCACGGTCTGCCGCTCTACGGCGTCTCCCTGGCGCTGACCGACGGCATCCGTCCACTGCTCGGCGTGATCAGCCTGCCCGCGCTCGACCGCACCTACTGGGCAGCACCCGGCATCGGTGCCTGGCGAGACGGGAACCCGATCGCCCCGTCCACCGTCACCGGCCTGCCGAAGGCGATGATCGCGATCGGCGACTACGGCACCGGCGACGACGCGCCGGAACGCAACGCCGTCGCCGTAGCCCTGCACACCGCGCTCGCGCCGGTGGCAGGGAAGGTCCGCATGCTCGGCTCCGCAGCCGTCGACCTTGCGCTCGTCGCGGACGGCACTCTCGACGCCAGCATCACCTTGGGGAACCGAGACTGGGACATGGCCGCCGGCGTCGCGATCGCCCGCGCGGCGGGCGCGGCCGTCACCGACACCGACGGCAACCCACACGACAGTCGGTCGTTGACCACGATCGCCACCGCACCCGGAGTTACCGGGGCCGTCCTGCGCATCCTGGCCACCGCCACCACCGGAACCCGATACGACAGGAGCGCCACCGCGTGCTGATCGCCTTCGAAGGCTTGCCCGGCGCCGGGAAGACAACCCAATCCCGCGCCCTCGCCGCGCACCTGTCCCAGCGCGGCACCGCCGTCACCTACCTGCCCGACAACCTCACGCGTCACGCCGAACCGCTCGGCCAGACCCTGCTGACCCTGTTCGACTCCGGCGACCCGTTCTCCCGGCACGACAGCGTGCTCACCGACACCTACCTCGCGGCCGCGATCCGCGCCGACACCTACGTCACCCACATCGCCAGCGCGCTCGCCGCCGGGACCACCGTCATCGAAGACCGCGGCCTGCACACCCTCTACTCCTACAGCCTCGCCGGGCTGCTGCAGAAACACCGGACCCCACCCGACGAGGCCATCGACTGGCTGCAGCAGGTCGGCGCGTTCGCCGGCCCGGCCGCCGACCGGTCGGTGTGGCTGCGTCTTCCCCCCGACGACGCCATCGCCCGCGCCGAGCAGCGGCAAGGCCATACGTACACCGACGAGCAGCGCGCGTTCCTGCGCTACGTCCACGACGCCTACACCGCCCTCGCCGAGACCGGCCCCAGCCTGCGTGTTATTGACGTCAGCGGACTCGGCACCGACGACACGCACCAGGCGGTGCTCGCCGCCATCGCCGACCTGACCGTACCCGCCGTCGACTTGTCCACCACCTCGTGACGTCCATAGTCGCGTCATGCGCCCCAGGGCGAAGCCCGGCCACTACCGTCGGTCCCCTACGGTCCGTTTCGTTCCATCGACCTGGAGCCAAGATCCCATGCCTATGCCGCTCATCGACGTTCCCGCCGATCTACTCGCCGAGCTCCGCCGCGTGCGCGCCGGTGCCGACGACAATCGCGACGCCGCACTGTCGGCGATGGGCCTGCGCCCCCTCACGGGAGGCATGCAGAACGACCTCTACCTGTGGACATCTCCGCACAGCGACGACGTGGTGATCAAGCTGTACGTCAAGACCGACCGGCAGCGCATGGAGCGGGAGTGGGCGGCCCTGACCCTGCTCGCCCCGCACCAGCTCGGCACCGTCCCCGCCCCGCTGTGGCTCGACGACGCACCGGTCGAGCCCGCGATCGGCATGACCCGGCTCCATGGCCAGCCGCTGATCGAGGCCGCGGACCAGCTGGCCGCCCTGCGCGCCCTTGCGCACACCACCACGCAGCTGCAGGCCGTGCCCCTGGCCGGTCTGCTGGCCGGACTTCCCCGGATCGACACCGGTGAGCACTACATGATCCGACTGACGCAGGCGTGGCCGGAGCTGCTGGCCGACCAGCCCGACGACCCGCTCGCCCCCGCCATGAAGCGCCTGCTGGCGGTCTGGCAGCGCAGCGGGGACGCGGACCTGGTCACGGGGTCAGCCGCACCGGTCCTGTCCCGTGGTGACGGAAACCTGCTCAACTGGATGATGACCAGCGAAGGCGCCGCCTGCGTCGACTTCGAGTACGCCGGGTTCAGCAACGTGGCCTTTGACGCCGCCGACCTCATCGAGCACATCTCCGGCCGCGCAGTCCCGGACAGCACCTGGGCGCAGCTGCTGCCCGACCTCGGCGTCACCGACGCCAACCGACGCCAGTTCGCCGCGAACCAGCGCACCTGCGCCCTCCGATGGCTGGCGGTCCTTTGGAAGCAGCGCGACCGCCGCCGCGAGGAGTTCAATGTCCAGCACGAGCGGGTCGAGATGCTCTACAGCAGCGCCAACCCCTACGCCTGACCTCCGCCCTCAGATTCGGCCGGCCGTGTTCGCGCGAACCTCAGGGTCCTCGCGAACGCCTCCTCCCAGATGGGCAACACGTGTGCATAGTCGTGAGTCGCAGCCAGGTCACGAGCCGCCTGTGCCATCCTTTCCAGGCGCGAGGGATCGTCGCGCAGCAGCGCGACTCGGTCGGCGAAGCGCCGGGCCACCGCAGGGTCCGCCGGGTCCCCGTCGATCAGGAAGCCCGTCACGTCGTCTACGACCCGGTCCGGCAGCGCGCCCGCCGGCGAACACACGATCACATCACCCGCAGCTGCGGCCTCCAGCGCCGCGATGCAGCAGGTTTCCGGGTACGTGGTCGGATACAGGTAGAACTGCGCGGTCAGCTGCAACTCGATCAGGTCAGGCTTCGCGACCCGCCCCAGGAACCGCACGCCTTCCGCCGACATCGCCGCCGCCCGCCGGTACAGATCTCCCGCTCGCCGCTCATCCTCGTCCGCCGTGATCCCTCGCAGTAGATGGCTCGACGCCACGAACAGCTCCGCGCCCGGATACGCCCGCCGGATGGCCGGCCACATGTCCAGAAGCGGTTCCAGCCCACGTTTCGGATTCGCGGCGTGCAAGAACCTTCCCGGGACCTTCGGCAACCTCTGGGCATAATGTGATATGTCTAGCCCGTCGGCGGTGACGACCCAATTTGCCGTCTCAGGATAGCCGAAGTTGTCCAGATAAAGACTCCGCTGGAAATTAGAGAACGTGATCAGGACGTTGATTTCGTCGTTCACGACCTGGTCAAGAAGACTGTCGTTAGGTGTTTTCAAGCCAAGTTTTGCCACCCTGACGGGAGCATTGAACCTTCCGGGATCAGTTCTTTTCGTTCGCACCCAGAATATGATCACATCCCGGTACTCTTCTTCTCGCAAGAAAGGTAGGGGATACCAGTGCACGCCCTGATCCTCGACACGGGGGCAGTCCGCGAAAACCCGCACCTCGTGGCCCCTCGCGGCGAGTCCGCGGGCAGCAAGCACGAGCGCGGTCTCGTTGCCTCCCAGGCCCTTGCTTTCCAGGTCGGAGGGCTGCACGGACAGGTATCCCGGATGCACGATATCAATTTCCATGAGACTCCCAACTGGCAGAAAATCGCGCTCAGGCGCCTCAAGGTCGCCAGTTTAAACGACCGAGACGAGATTGATAGAATGCTACACATTGAGCGATTGAGGCACAACCGGTCCGGCGACACAAACTCTCCGAAGGGTGGAGATGAACGTTCTCGTTCTCGACCTTGACGATACGCTCGTTGACGACACTCGCGCTACCCGCGAGTCAGTCGCCCAGGTACTTGTATCGGTAGATCTGGCCGCTGATTCCAGGGCAGTGGATCAGGCTTTGTCACATATCCGCAAGATGTGGTCACGTCATCCCCATCGCCATACCGGGCCACTCACCTCTGTCAGCGGATGGGAAGTGTTATGGCTGCCTACCGAATGCTCTGGGCTCCCTGTGGCAGTCGCGGATTCTCTGCACAGACACGAGATCCGGGTCTGGCAGGCGATCATCGAGTCGCTGCGCGGCGACCCGGGTCGGGCGGTTGCGATGGCCCGTACCTTCCGAGCCTGCCGTCGTCGCGCCCTCCGGCTGTTGCCGGGGGTTGAGGCCGGGTTGAAGGTGCTTGGGCAAAAGCATGCGCTGTGGGTGGCGACCAACGGCCTGCCGGCTCAGCAGCGCATGAAGATTGCAGCCACCGGGCTGGAGCCGCTCCTCGACCGGGCCCTGATCTCCGGTGAGGTCGGGGTAAGCAAGGCCGACCCCAGGTTCGCCGAGGAAGTTGGGCAATCACTGCGGCAGGACGGACAGCGAGTCTGCCTGGTCGTTGGCGACAGCACCACCCAAGACCTGCAGTTGGCAGGCAATGGCGGCTGGCCGGCAGCCCATATATGTCCGGAAGGCGTGTGTGCCGCCGACGTACCTCGTGGCGTGGTCGTGAGTCATGCGCCGTCGCTTGCGCAGGTAAGCGTGCGCTGCGGCTGCTGACGGAGGAGTTCGTGTCCGGCGGGGCCGCCGCGCCGGTATCGCTGCGCACGCTGCAGCGAGCGTTCGCCGCCGAGATCACCCCTGCGCAGGTCGCGGTCGCGACGGCTAGGACCGGGCCCGCCGGGCGAAGCTGGTTTACCTACGCCGTACCGCCGGGTACCGCAATCAGGTGCGGGAGGGCGACCACAAGACTGACCTCGCCATTGTCGGCGGCTGGCTCGCCGGGCCTGATGCCCAATTTGGCAACGAGTGGGGATGATTGACTACGCCTGTTCGCGGGTGAGAGATGCGCCTGGCTTGCGGGTGGCACGTTAGTCGATCGAGATGTCGCCTGACAACGGCTCACTGCCTTCTTCGACCGCCGAGCTGCCCGCTACGGAAGTTGAGGGTTCAGCTGCCTGTGGGATTGGTTGACCGCCCTCGGCATGCCGGAGGTCAGGGCTGTCAAGGGTCAGGACGAAGTCCTGTCCGATGGCCTTGAGTTCTCCTCGTGGGCGGACAGCAG
>NZ_JBAKHU010000069.1:0-28504 GCF_036906895.1 Micromonospora sp. CPCC 206060 | reverse complement strand
CACCGAACTCGTCGCCGGCTGTCCCTGGCTACCCACCGGCGCAGCGACCACCTGACCAGTCACCGGCGGCATACCAGTAAACCCATTCTGCGTAGCCGATGTTCCTGGAGTGCGGGACGTTCATACCCTCGGGCCAAAATCGAGCGTGATACCTGTCCGGTATGAAAATGCCGGACAGGTATCACGCTCAACAGCACCTCGGCCGGTCAGCCGGCCGGTCGTCAGCCGACCGGTACGGGCGCCTTCACCACCTCGGTATCGGCCGCCGGGACCGCCGCCGCGGCCTCAGCCCGGCGCCGCTCACGTTCCTGTGCGCCGATCAGGTCGTCGGGCAGCGAGTCGGGTACCTCCACGTCGAACCGGCGCAGCGTCCGGATGGCGAACCCGCCGAGGGTCACCAGGACCAGCGCGAACCCGAAGACCAGGTACGCGAAGCCGATCCCCCGGCCCGGACCGGTGCCGATCACCGCACCCACCGAACCGGCCAGCGCACCGCCCGGGGCGAGCATCGGCTCGAAGAGCGCGGTGGCGCCCGGGGCGAGCACCGCGAACCCGATCGGCAGCGTGGACCAGGTGATCGTCTGGTTCAACGCGAAGACCCGACCGTGGTACCGCTGCGGCACCTTGACCTGCACGATCGTGGCGTAGATGCTCTGCGCCGTGGTCATCGCCATGGCCAGCCAGAACGCGCCGACCGAGATCCACACCACCGACGGGTCCAACCCGACCACCATGCAGCCGATGGCGGTACCGAGGTTGCCCAGCAGCACCCCGATCATCCGCCGCTGCGGCGGGCCGCCCCACAGCGACATCAGGATGCCACCGGCCACCGCGCCGAGCGCCTCGGCCAGGGCCACCTGGGCCACCTGGGTCGCCGTGGCGAACGACAGCACCAGCGGGGTGGTCAGCACCAGCACCGGGGCCAGGAAGATGTTGCCCAGCGCGAAGTAGCCGAGCATCAGCCGGAAACCCCGGTGGTTCCACGAGTAGCGCAGGCCGTTGGCGATGGCCACCAGCAGCCGTTCCCGGGGCCGCCAGCCGAGCAGGTCCGGGAAACGGACCACGGCCAGCGTGGCCACCGCCACCAGGTAGCTCGCCACGTCGATGAGCAGGATGCCCTTGAGTTCGATGGCGGCGAGCAGACCGGCGGCGAAGACCGGCATCAGCAGCATGGCGAAGCCGTTGGTGAGCTGCGTGATGCCCATCGCGTGACCCAGGTAGCGCTTCGGCACCAGCTGCGGTACGGACGACTGGAAGGCGATCCGCTGGAACGACGCCGCCACCTGACTCAACGCCACCAGCAGATAGATGTGCCAGAGGTGCAGGTTGTCCGTCCAGAGCAGGGCGGCCAGTACCAACTGGACCGTACCGGCACTGGAACTGGCGATCATCATGATCTTCCGGCGGCTGATCCGGTCGGTGACCGCGCCGGCCACCGGCAGCATGAGCACGCCGCAGATCAGTGCCAAGGCCCAGAGCATTCCCAGGTTGGCCACCGAGCCGGTCTGGGTGAACAGCCAGATCGGCAGGGCGAACGCGGTCAGCGCCGAACCGGTGGTGGAGACGAGCTGGCCGACGGTGATCGCCACGAACCGGCCCATGCTCGGCTTCACCACGTCGGCGCGGGCCGACGTCTCCCGACCGATCCGCTGCCAGTCGCGGACCGTCCAGGCCGCGTCCTCGCCCCGGGCCGCGGGCTCCATCGCCGTGGTGTCCCCCGCCGCGATCGCCGGGTGTACCCGGGTGACGATCTCGGCCAGTTCGTCGGCCCGGTACTTCAGGAAGAAGTGCCCCGCCTGGTCGAGCACGACCAGGCCGACCGTGTCACTGAGGAACTGCCACTCGGCGTACCGCTCGGTGAAGTAGTCGGTGACCGGGTCCTCCGAGCCGACCACCGAGATGATCGGTGCCCGCAGCTTCTCCGCCCGCCGGTCCAGCAGGCCGGTGAAGTACTCCTCGGACGCGCGGGAGTCCGCGCGCATGTTGGAGATGATCCGGTCGGCCTGCTCCGGGTCCAGCTCGCTGGTGTCGACACCCATCGACTTGAGCCAGCTCGCGTAGTGCCGGTTGCTGCGCAGCTTCTCCATCCGGGTACGGGCCGCCGCGAACAGCCCTTTCGGGCGGGCGAACGGGAACATCGCCCCGATGTAGACCGCGGTCAGGTCCCGGCCGGCGGCCTCCAGCTTCCGGGCCACCTCGGCGGTGATCGCGCTGCCCACCCCGCAGTGGCCGTAGAGGGCGACCGGACCGGTGATCCGCTCCAGGATCTCGTCGGCGACCCGGCTGGTCAGCTCGTCGAAGGGCAGCCCCGCCTCGTCCAGACCGACGTCGTGACCGGGGATGGCCAGCGAGTAGAGCGCGTGTCCGGCCGGCAGCGCGTCGGCGAGGGGCTGGTAGACGATGGCGCTGCCGCCGCCGTACGGCACACAGACGTAGGTCAGGGTGCGCTTCGCCTCGGGGATCGGCTTGGTCAGCTCGTAGAGCAGCCGACGCGGCCCGTCCTCCTGCTCGGCGGAACCGTCGATGAACGCGGCCAGCTCGCGGATGGTCCGCTTCTGGAACAGGTCCATCACGCCGACCGCCCGGCCGGTCTCGTTGACCCGCCGGATCTTCGCCACCACCTGGGTGGCGAGCATCGAGTGCCCGCCCAGGTCGAAGAAGTCGTCGTCGATGCCGAGCGTCGGTACGCCGAGCACCTCCGACCACATGACGGCGAGCATCCGCTCGGTGTCGGTACGCGGCTCGACCAGCTCGACGGAGGCCTCCCGGGAGACCACCGGTGCGGGCAGGGCCTTCCGGTCCAGCTTGCCGTTCGGGGTCAGCGGCAGCGCGTCCAGGGTGACGAACGCGGTCGGCACCATGTACTCCGGCAGCCGGTCCTTCAGCGTCGCCTTCAACGCGCCCGGTTCGGCCTCGCCGACCAGGTACGCGGTCAGCCGCTTGTCCCCCGGGGTGTCCTCACGGACGATCACCACCGCCTCGGTCACCCCGGCGCAGTCCCGCAGCGCGCTCTCGATCTCGCCCAGCTCGATCCGCAGGCCGCGCAGTTTGACCTGGTGGTCGATCCGGCCGAGGAACTCGATGACGCCCCCGCCATCCGGGGTGGCCCGCCACCGGGCCAGGTCGCCGGTGCGGTAGAGCCGGGCGCCCGGCTCGGTGCCGAACGGGTCGGGCACGAACCGCTCGGCGGTCAGCGCCGGCCGGCGGTGGTAGCCACGGGCCAGCCCCACCCCGCCGATGTGCAGCTCACCGGCGACCCCGACGCCGGCCGGCTGGCCGGTCTCGTCGAGCACGTGCAGCCGGATGTTGGCGATCGGGGCGCCGATCGGCACGCTGGTCAGCCCGGCCAGCGCCTCGGGTGCGCAGTGCCAGGACGAGACGTCGATCGCCGCCTCGGTCGGGCCGTACAGGTTGTGCAGTCCGCAGTGCGGGAACCGGGCGGTGAAGTCCTGCGCCGAGGCCAGGGTCAACTCCTCACCGCTACAGATCACCCGGCGCAGCGCGGTGCACGCCTCGATGCCCTCCTCGCCGAGGAAGACGGTCAGCATCGACGGTACGAAGTGGGCGGTGGTGATCCGCTCGGCGATCAGCAGGTCCCGCAGGTAGCCGGCGTCCTTGTGGCCACCCGGCTTCGCCAGTACCAGCCGCGCACCGGTCTGCAACGGCCAGAAGAACTCCCACACCGAGACGTCGAAGCTGGCCGGGGTCTTCTGGAGCACCGCGTCGTCGGCGCCGAGCCGGTACGTCTGCTGCATCCAGTCCAGCCGGTTGACGATGCCCCGGTGGGTGTTCGGCACCCCCTTGGGCCGGCCGGTGGAGCCGGAGGTGTAGATGACGTACGCCAGGTTGCCGGGACCGGCGGTCGGTGCCGGATCGGTGTCCGGCTGATCCGCCCAGAGCGCCGGGTCGTCCAGCGCCAGCACGGTGGCGTCGGTGGCCGGCAGCACGTCGCGCAGGTGCTCCTGCACCAGGACCACCGGCGCCGCCGCGTCGGTGACCATGAAGGCCAGCCGGTCGGCCGGGTACTCCGGGTCCAGCGGCAGGTACGCGCCACCGGCCTTGACCACCCCGAGCAGACCGGCGACGAGTTCCACCGATCGTTCCGCGCAGACCCCGACCAGGGTCTCCGGACCGACCCCGGCCGCCCGCAGCCGGTGCGCGATCCGGTTGGCCATCGCGTTCAGCTCGGCGTACGACACCGAGCGGCCCTCGAAGGTGACCGCCGGTGCGTCCGGGGTCCGGGCCACCTGCTCCTCGACCAGGCCGTGCAGGGTGGCCGCCGACGGGAAGTCGGTGGTGGTGTCGTTCCATGCGTCGGTGAGCAGGGCCCGTTCCGGCCCACCGAGCATCGCCAGCCGGGAGACCGGGGTCTGCGGCGCGCCGACGATCGACGTCAGCAGGGCGTCCCAGCGGGTGGCGATCCGTTCGACGGTCTCCCGGGTGAACAGGTCGGTGTTGAAGACCAGCTTGCCCCAGAGCCCCTCCGGGACCTCCACCACGTGCAACTCGAAGTCGAAACGGGTGGCCCGCAGCTCCATCGGGGTCCACCGGAACGACACGTCCGACCCCGTCGCCGCCGAGGTGAACCGGCCCATCTCGTAGTTCTGGAGCACGAACATGGCCTGGAACACCGGCGACCGGCTGACGTCACGCGGCAGCCCCATCTCCTGCACGACCTTGGCGAACGGGACGTCGGCGTGCTCGAAACCGTCCAGCACGGTCCGCTTCGTCCGGTCCAGCAGCTCGGTGAAGGTCGGGTCGCCGGACAGGTCCGCGCGCAGCGGCAGCATGTTGATGAACATGCCGACCACGTTCTCCAGCTCCGGCGCGGACCGGCCGGCCACCGACGCGCCGACGGCGAAGTCGTCCTGCCGGGAGTGCCGGGCCAGCAGCACGTGGTACGCGGCGAGCAGGGTCATGAACATGGTGCCGCCCGCGTCGCGGGTCAGCGCGGCCAGCCGGTCGGTGACCTCCCGCCCGACGGTGAACTCGACGAAGTCACCGTGGTAGGTCTGGGTGGCCGGGCGGGGCAGGTCCAGCGGCAGCTCCAGCGGGGTGATCCCGGCGAGCTGCTGCTTCCAGTACTCGACGTGCCGGCGGGACTCCGCCCCGGTCAGCGCCTCGGCCTCCCAGGCGGCGAAGTCGCCGTACTGCACGGGCAGTTCGGGCAGCTCACCGCCGTGGTAAAGGGTGATCAGGTCGCGCAGCAGCACGTCCACCGACCAGCCGTCACCGACGATGTGGTGCTTGCTGATCAGCAGGAACCGGTCGTCGTCGGCGACCTGGACCAGCAGGACCCGCAGCAGTGGCCCGTCGGTCAGGTCGAACGGTTCCATCGCAGCGGCGTCGACCAGCGCCTGGGCGGCGGCCTCGTCGGCGGCCGTCTCGATGCGCAGCGGCACCTCGACCGAATCGGCCACCACCACGGTCGGCCGGCCGTCGGCGTCGGCCGGGAACCGGGTACGCAGCGCCTCGTGGCGCCGGGTCAACGCGGTCAGCGCGGCCCGGAGCCGGTCGACGTCCAGCGGACCACCGACCCGCAGCGGGATCGCGATGTGGTATGCCGCCTCACCCGGGGCGATCTGGTCCATGAACCATACCCGCTCCTGGGCGTAGGACAGCGGGGGTGCGCCGCCCGCCGGCCGGCGCGGGATGCCGGTCGTCGCGGCAGCCGCCTTGCGCCGACGCAACCGCTGGGCGACCAGCGCCCGCCGGGCCGCGTCGGCGTCCGGAGCAGGCCGGGTTGCGGCGTCGGCGTCCGGAGCAGGCCGGTTCGCGGCCTCGCCGTCTAGGGCCGGCCGGGCGGCATCCGCGTCCGGGGCTTGCCTGAGGTCTGTCATATGTTGTTTCCCTCTTCCGCCGCGAGCAGCGCGGCGACCTCTGCCTCGGACAACCCGTCCACCTCGGCGGCGATCAGGGCCTCGATCTGGGCGGCGAGGTCGGCCACCACGGGGTGGCTGAACAGCGCCCGCATCGGCAGGTCCACCTCGACCTCGGCCCGGATCCGGGACATCGCCCGCATGCCGCGCAGCGAGTTGCCGCCCAGGACGAAGAAGTCGTCCAGGGCGCCGACCTTCTCCACCTTCAGGATCTCGGCGAACACCTCGGCGACCAGCGCCTCGGCGTCGGTACGCGGCGCCACGTACCCGGCACCGGCGGGGACACCGCCGGTCGGGGCGGGCAGCGCCGCCCGGTCGAGCTTGCCGTTGGGGGTCAACGGCAACGCGTCCAGCCCGACGATCGCCGACGGCACCAGGTGCGCGGGCAGGGTACGGGCCAGCTCGGTGGTGAGCGCGGCGGTGTCCGCTCCCCCCACCACGTACGCCACCAGGGCCGGCTCGCCGTCGTCGGTGCGGACGGTGACCACCGCCTCACGGACCCCGGGCAGGGCCAGCAGGGTCGACTCGATCTCGCCGAGTTCGATGCGCATGCCGCGCACCTTCACCTGCTGGTCGGCCCGGCCCAGGTAGTCGAGGGTGCCGTCGGCCCGCCAGCGGGCCAGGTCACCGGTGCGGTACATCCGCCGCCCGGGTGCACCGAACGGGCAGGGCAGGAACCGCTCGGCGGTCAGCGCCGGGCGCCGCAGGTAGCCCCGGGCCACCTGGTCACCGGCGACGTACAGCTCACCGACCACCCCCGGCGGCACCGGCCGCAGCGCCGTGTCCAGCAGGTACACCTCGATGTTCCACACCGGAGCGCCGATGGTGACCGCTCCGGCCGGCAGGTCCGCGCCGGGCGCGATGCGGGCCGCGACGCAGCCCACCGTCGCCTCGGTCGGGCCGTACTCGTTGATGACGGCCACGTCGGGGTGGGCCGCCCGCCACCCGGCCAGCATCTCGGCGGTCAGCGCCTCGCCACCGATCACCAGGTCGGTGGTCGGGGACAGCACACCGTCGAGCAGCGGCAGGTGGCTGGGGGTGACCTTGAGGAAGTCCGGCCGGCCACCGGTCCGGGCCGCCGAGGAGTCGATCCCGGCGAGCCGGATGGTGCCACCGGCGGTCAGCGGGCCGAGCAGCCCGGTGACGGTCAGGTCGAACGCCACCGGCGAGTGCAGCAGCGCGGTACCGGTCAGCCCCGGGTAGGTCGCTCGGGCCCACGCCAGGTAGGCGTCGACCGAGCGGTGCTCGACCACCACGCCCTTGGGCCGCCCGGTCGAACCGGAGGTGTAGATGACGTACGCCGGGTGTGCCGGGTCCAGCGGTGCCCGCCGGTCGGCGTCGGTGAGGTCGTCCTCCGGCCCGGTCGGCTCGTCGGCGTCGACCAGCAGCGCATCGGCCGGTACCAGGGCGGCGGTGGCCCGGGTGGCCAGCACCAGCGCCGGTTCGGCGTCGTCGAGCAGGTACCCGATGCGGGCCGCCGGGTAGCCGGTGTCGACCGGTACGTAGGCGGCCCCGGACTTGAGCACGGCGAGGATCGCCACGACCAGCTCGACCGACCGGGGCACCACCAGGGCGACCCGGGTCTCCGGGCCGGCACCCCGGTCGACCAGGACCCGGGCCAGCCGGTTGGCGGCCGCGTTGAGCCGGGCGTAGCTCAGCTCCACGCCGTCGCAGACCAGCGCGGTGGCGTCCGGGGTGGCCGCCACCTGCCGCTCGATGAGGGCGGTGACCGTGGACCCGGCGACCGGGTGGACGGTGTCGTTCCAGGTACGCAGGACCAGTTCCCGCTCGGTGTCGGCCAGCAGGGGCAGCTCGGACAGCCGCTGCCCCGGGTCGGCGACCGCCGCGTCGAGCAGCCGGACGTACCGGTCGACGACGGCCTCCGCGGTGCTGCGGTCGAACAGCGCGGTGCGGTACAGCAGCCGGCTGGTCTGCGCGGTGATGTCGAAGGCCAGGTCGTCCTTGGTGGTGCCGAGCAGCACCGGGTCGATACCGCTGTCCGGGATGAAGTTGAACGCCGCCTGGAAGACCGGCTGCACCGAGGGGTCCCGGTGCGGGGCGACCGCCTCGACGATCCGCTGGAACGGGGTCTGCCCATGATCCATGGCGTCGACCAGGTCCCGCTTGACCCGCTCCAGCAGCTCGGTGAAGGTCGGGTCACCGGTCAGGTCGCAGCGCAACGCGACCGGGTTGACGAACATGCCGATCAGCGAGGCCAGCTCGGCCCGGTCCCGGCCGGCGGTGGAGACCCCGACCACCAGGTCCCCGGTGCCGCAGATCCGGCCGAGCAGCGCGGCGTACGCGCTGAGCAGCACCATGAACCCGGTCGCCGACGAGGCGTTGGCCAGCGCGTTCACCCGGTCGAGCAGGCCCTCCGGAAGGGTGAAGTGCACCTCGTCCCCGGCGAAGCCGAGCTGTGCCGGACGGGGCCGGTCCAGCGGCAGGGCGGTCACCGGCGGCGCGTCGGCCAGCCGGGCCCGCCAGAAGTCGAGCTGCCGGTCCAGTTCCGCGCCGGTGAGCTGGTCGCGCTGCCAGACCGCGTAGTCCGCGTACTGGATGGGCAGCTCGGGAAGCTGGGGTTCGGTGCCGGCCAGCACGGCCCGGCTGATCTCGGCCACCTCCCGGTCGAACAGCAGCACCGAGTGGCTGTCGAAGACCGCGTGGTGGGCGACGAACACCAGGTACCAGTCGGCGTCACCGAGCTGGAGCAGCCGGGCCCGCCACGGTGGCGGGCTGTCCAGCGGGATCGGTGTCCGGGCCAGGTCCCCGGCCAGGTCGTTGATCCGCTGCCGCTGCTCCTCGGTGGTCAGCCCGCGTAGGTCGTCGACGGGCAGGTCGACCGGTCCGGCCTCCCGGACCACCTGCACCAGGGCACCGTCGTCCATCCGCAGGTGGGTACGGAGCGCCTCGTGCCGGGCCACCACCCGGGTCAGCACCCCGGTCACCTGCTCCCGGGTCAGCCCGGGGGCGAAGTGCCACGGGCTGGAGACGTTGTAGACCGGGGAGCCGGTGTCGAGCTGGTTGGCGATCCAGACCCGCTCCTGGGCGTACGACGCCGGGAAGGTCCACTCCTTGGGCGGTGACAGTGTCATGCCGTGGCCGCCTCGCGTACCGACCGGGGACGCATGTCGGTCCAGACGGTGTCGATGTGCGCCAGGCACTCCTCGCGGGTGCCGGCGAACCCGGCGTCGTACCAGCCGGCCGGCAGCTCACGCTCGGCCGACCAGATCGAGTACTGCTCCTCGTCGTTACGGACCACGAGGAATCGGGGCTCGGCCATCACTTCTCTCCAGGGATGCTCGTCGGGGTGTACGCCTCGGCCATGGCCACCGCGATCTTGCGGGGGCCGGTGAACGGTTCGCGTCCGTGCGCGGCGGTCATGTTGTCGACCACCAGCACGTCGTCGGTGACGTAGTCGAATCGCACCGATGCCTCGCGGTACGCCGCGCGCAGGTGCGCCATCACGTCGTCGGGGATCCGGCCACCGTCGCCGTAGTAGGTGTTGGTCGGCAGCCCCTCCTCCCCGAACATGTCGAGCAGCCCCTCCTGGAGGTCCTTGGCCAGCGTGGTCACGTGGAAGAAGGTGGCGTGGTTGAACCACCGGGGCACGTCCGAGCCGGGCCGGTAGTGCACCGCGTCCCGCACCGACCGGGTGCGCAGCCCGTCGGAGCCGATCCACTCGATGTCGATGCGGTTGCGGGCGCAGTACGCGGCGACCTCGTCCCGGTCCTCGGTGTTGAACACGTGCTGCCAGCGGGTACCGAAGTCACCGTGGAAGTTGCGCACCACCATCCACTGGCGACGGACGAACTCCTCGCGGACCGCCGGATCGATCAGGTCGTACACCCGGCGCACGTCGGCCAGCGGGGTGGCGCCCTGGGTCTCCGGCGGGGTGACGCAGTAGAAGAACAGCGTCAGCGGCCAGGACGCCTGGTACGAGTTCTCGTTGTGCAGGAAGATCTCCTCGTCCGGCGGGTAGTCGGTCGAGGTGTAGACGTTGCCCTTGATCGAGTGCCGGGGGGACGACCGCTCGTGGTAGGTCAACGGCTCGCCGGCCAGGGCCCGCACCACCGCGTCGAACCCGTCGACGCCGCCCACGTCGAAGCCCCGGAACAGCAGCCCGCCGTGCTCGACGAGGCTGGCCCGCAGCTCCTCCCGCCGACCCGCGATCAGCTCCGTCAGTGCGGTGCCGTCGCTCTCGACGACCACCGGCAGGGTGGCGACCATGTCGCTCATGGCTGTGTCTCCTGTCCTTCTGTCTCAGGCACGCGGCAGTCGGGGGATGCTGCCGGTCTCGGTCGGTGCGGGCGGCTGCTCCGCCGGGGCGCTCGCGCGCAGCTCCTCGATCCGGGCGGCCAGCCCGGCCACGGTGGGGGTCTCGAAGAGGCTGCGCATCGGCAGGCGGACCCCGGTGGCCTTCCGCATCGCGGCGATCAACTGCACGGCGACCAGCGAGTTCCCGCCGAGGGCGAAGAAGTCGTCGTCCACGCCGACCACGTCGACGCCGAGCCCCTCCCGCCAGACCTGCGCGATGGTCGCCTCCAGCTCGGTCATCGGCGTGCCGGAGCCGTCGGCCGTCCCGGTCGCACCGGTCACCGTGGCCCCGGAGTCGGTGGCGAGGCTGTCCGTGGTGACCCGCCGGGCCCGGTCGAGAATGTCCGCGACCGTCCGGGTGGCGATCACCACCTGGGCGCCCAGCCCGGCGGCGACGCTGCGGCGGAACGCCTCGGCGCCGTCGACCGGCCGGATGTCCTCGGTCAGCGTTGCGGCCGCCGGGGTGTCACCGGTGGTGGCCGGGCCGGTCAGCCCGCCGGTCACCGCGTCCTGGTCGACCCGGCGCAGCACGAAGTCGCTGATCGCGACGATCTCGACCCCGTCGGTGTCCACCAGGGACAGGTCGGCGGAGACGACCTCGTCGGTGGAGCTGTCCCGGTAGCGCAGGTAGGAGTAGAAGGTCGCCGGCAGCGGACCGCGCACCACGATCCGACCGTAGGACAGCGGCAGGTAGGTGCCCTCGCCCCGGCCCCGGCCGAACGCGGTGGCCACGTCCAGCAGCGCCGGATGCAGCCCCCACGCCGTCAGGTCCCCCACAGCCCCCTCGGGCAGGCAGATGCGGGCGAGTTCCTCGTTCTCCCCCAGGTGGTGTTCGCGCAGGGCGTTCCACCGGGGGCCGAAGGTCAGCATGCTGGTCCGGCCCCGACCGAACGACGAGTCGTCGTCGATCCGGCGGCAGCGGGCGACCACCTCGGCGATCCGCAGCGCCGGTGGCGCGGCCTCGGTGGTCCGGCCCGATGATCCCCGCACGTGGGTGCGGAGCTGTCCGGCGGCCAGGCTCTGGACCACGAAGTCGGTGTCCCCGCCCTCGGTGGTCAGCTCGACGCGGTACTGGGCGACCGTGCCGTCCGGCACCGCGAACGGCTCCAGGAAGGCGACGTCGCGCAACTCCACCGCGCCGTCCCGGTCGGTGCCGGTCGCCGCGACGGCGGCCCGGGCGCACTCCAGGTGCCCGGTACCCGGCACCACCGGCACCCCGCCGATCCGGTGCTCGTCGAGCAGCCAGTGGCTGCCGGCCGAGACCAGCCCGTGCAACACGGTCTCCCCGGCCCCGCTGACCAGGCCGGTGAGCACCGGGTGGTCGACCGGGGTGGTCACGGTGTCCCGGCCCACCGCCCGGAAACCGGCCGGCGCGTTGGTTTCCACGGCCATGCCGACCTCGGCCCAGCCGCCCCAGTTCTGCGACAGCACCGGGGCCCGGAAGCCGTGCCCGCCCCGGGCGTACGCGTCGAGGAAGTTGTTCGCCGCGCAGTAGTCGACCTGACCGAACCCGCCGGCCACGGCGGTGATGGACGAGCAGAGCACCACGAAGTCCATCGGCAGGTCACCGAAGACCTGCGCCAACGCCCACGTGCCGGCCAGCTTCGGGGCGAGTACCCGCTCCGCCTCGGCCCGCTCCTTGATCTCGGCCATGCCGCCGCCGGGCAGACCGGCCGCGTGCACGAGGCCGTCGATCCCGCCGAACGCCACCTCCGCCTCGACGCGGACCCGGCGCAGGTCGGCCGGGTCGGTCACGTCGGCGGCGAGCACCCGCACCTCGGCTCCGGCGGCCTCCATCCGGCGGATCGCCGCGATGGCCCGACCGGCCCGGTCCGCGCCGTGCACCGCGAGGTGGTCGTCCCACTGCTCGCGCGGCGGCAGGCCCGAACGGGCCAGCAGCACCAGCTTCGCCCGGTGGCGCTGGGCGAGGTCCTCGGCCAGGGTGATGCCGATACCACCCAGGCCACCGGTGATGACGTACCGGCCACCGTCACGCAGCGCCCCCGGCTGCGCCCCGCCGTCCAGGGTGACCTGCTCGTAGCCGGTCACCCAGCGGCGGCCACTGCGCAGCGCCACCTCGGCCGGGGCGTCCGCCGGCCGGCGAAGCTCGGCCAGGACGGCGTCCACGGCGTCGATGGACGGGTCCGCGTCGACCAGCCGCACGGTGACCCGGGGCAGCTCGACCGGCAGCACCCGGGCCAGACCGAACAGGGTGGCGTGTTCGGGGCGGACCAGGTCGTCGCCGCGTACGTCGCCGACCCCGGCGGTGACCAGGTCCAGCCGCAGTCCGGCGGTACCCTCACCGGCGGTCAGCCCGGCGCCGGCCAGCGCCTGGGTCAGGTGCAGCACGCTGAAGAAGCCCCGGTCCTGGGCGGCCCAACCGGCGGTGATGTCGGTGCCGGCCGGCAGCCCGTCCAGGGTGAACGCGTGCACGATCCGGTCCGGTACCCCGGCCGGGGACAGCGCCTCGACCAGCGCGTCGTAGTCCTCGCGTACCCCGGGGCGCAGCTGGAAGCCGGCGTCGGTCGCGGCGAACCCGCCGGCCGCGCGGACCTCGACCGGCTCGGCGCCAGCCGCCCGCAGCCCGGCGAGCAGCGCGTCGGCGCGCGGACCGTCGGCAAACACCAGCACCCGGCCGAGCGGTCCGGCGCGCAGGTCCGGCGCGGCCTGCCGCCAGGCCGGTACCGCGAACCAGTCGGCCAGCGGCCGGGGTCCGCTCGGTACGGGCTCCTCGACGGCCGCCTGCACCGGGTCCGGGTCGATCCAGTAGCGCTTGCGCTCGAACGGGTACACCGGCAGCGGCACCCGGCGGGCGTCCGGGTCGACGTCGAGTCGCACCGGCACGCCCTGCGCCCAGAGGGTGCCGGCGGCGGTCCAGAGGGTGGCCAGGTCACCGGTGCTGTCCCCGGGTCCGGGGAGGCTGGCCAGCGGCACGAGAGCCTTCTGCTCGGCCGAGCCCTTGGCGACCTGCATCCGGGCCAGGTTCGCCAACTGCTTGCCTGGGCCGCACTCCAGCAGCGCCCAGGTGCCCTCGGCGAGCAGGTTGGCCACGCAGTCGCCGAACCGGACCGGCTGGCGCAGGTGCGCCGCCCAGTACGCCGGGTCGGTGGCCTGCTCGGCGGTGATCCAGGTGCCGGTCACGTTGGACAGGAACGGCACGGCCGGGGCGCGGCGCGTGGTGGCCACGACCAGCGCGGTGAACTCCGGCAGGATCGGTTCCATCATCGGCGAGTGGAACGCGTGCGAGGTCCGCAGCAGCTTCGTCTTGCCCTTGCGCGCCTCGGCGAACGCGGCCACCACGTCGGTCTCGCCGGCCACCACGCAGGTACCCGGCCCGTTGACCGTGGCGATCGCGAGCCCCTCGGGCAGTTGCGGTGCCACCACCGACTCGTCCAGCGAGACGGCGGCCATCGACCCGGCCGGCAGCGACTGCATCAGCCGGCCCCGGGCGGCGACCAGCCGCAACGCGTCCGGCAGGGTGAACACCCCGGCCACCGTCGCGGCCACGTACTCACCGATGGAGTGGCCGATCATCGCGGCCGGCCGGGTGCCGTAGCCGGCCCAGAGCTGCGCCAGGGCGTACTCGACGACGAAGAGCGCGGGCTGGGTGAACCGGGTCTGGTTGAGCTTCTCGCCCGCCTCCGGGTCCCGGCCGAGGATCAGGTCCCGGATGTCCAGGCCCAGCTCGGGGGCGAGCAGCGCGGCGCACTCGTCGACCACCGCCGCGAAGGCCGGCTCCTCGGTGTAGAGCTGCGCGCCCATGCCGGCGTACTGGGCGCCCTGGCCGGAGAAGAGGAACGCCACCCGGGGCGCGCCGGCCTGGCCGAGCACACCCGACAGGTGCCGGCGCTTGGTCCGCAGCGCGGTGACCGCGTCGGCCACGTCGGTGACCACCACGGCCGTGCGGTGCGGATAGTCGGGTCGGCCGACCCGCAGGGTATGCGCGACGTCGCCGAGGTACTCGGCGGTGCTCTCCGGGGCGCCGGCCAGGTGGTCGGCGAGCCGGTCGACGGCGGCGGCCAGTGCGGTCGGGGTCTTCGCCGACAGCGGCAGCAGGTGCGCCGGGCGGATCCGGCGGTGCCCGGCCCGGTGCCCGGCCGGTGCCTCCTCCAGGACCACGTGCGCGTTGGTGCCGCCGATGCCGAACGAGCTGACCCCGGCCCGGCGGGGCACCCCGTCGGTGTCCCACTTGGTCAGCGTGTTCGCCACGTAGAACGGGGTGTCGGCGAAGTCGACGGCCGGGTTGGCGGTCTCGTAGTTGATGGTCGGCGGGATCAGCCCGTGCTCCATCGCCAGCACCGTCTTGATGACGCTGACGATGCCCGAGGGCTGGCTGAGGTGACCGATGTTGGACTTGACCGAGCCGATGCCGCACCAGCCCCGGTCGTCGGTGTCGCGGGTGTAGACCGCGGAGAGCGCGGCCACCTCGATCGGGTCGCCCATCGCGGTACCGGTGCCGTGCGCCTCGACGTAGCTGATGGTGCGCGGGTCGATCCCGGCCATGTCGACCGCCTGCGCGATCGCCCCCATCTGCCCGTCGACGCTCGGCGCGGTGAAGCCGACCTTGCCGGCACCGTCGTTGTTGATGGCGTTGCCGCGCACCACGGCGCGGATGGTGTCACCGTCGGCGATCGCGTCGGAGAGCCGCTTGAGCAGGGTGACCCCGGCGCCGCTGCCCCACACGGTGCCGTTGGCCCCGGCGTCGAACGGTCGGCACTTGCCGTCCGGGGAGGTGAAGCCCTCCATGCCCATGTACCCGACGCCGTGCGGCAGCTCGATGTTGACCCCACCGGCCAGCGCCATGTCGCACTCACCGTTGCGCAGCGCCTCACAGGCGAGGTGGAACGCGACCAGCGAGGTGGAGCAGGCGGTGTGCACGGTCATGCTCGGCCCGCGCAGGTCCAGCTTGTAGGAGACGTTGGTGGCGACGTAGTTCGGCGAGTTGCCGGTGGCCAGGGAGACGGTGCCGTGCGGGGATCCGCTGGCCCGCTTGTTCCGCAGGATGTGGTTGGTCAGGTAGTAGTTGCCGCCGGTGCCGGCGTACACGGCGATGGCGCCGTCGTAGCGGGCCGGGTCGTAGCCGCCGTCCTGCAGAGCCGTGTAGCAGGACTCCAGGAACAGCCGGTGCTGCGGGTCCATGATCTCGGCCTCGCGGGCGGTCATGCCGAACAGCGGGGCGTCGAGCTCGTCGAACCCCTCGACCATCGGGGAACTGTTCACCCAGCTCGGGTCGTCGACCTCGCTGACCTTCGCACCCCGGGCCAGCTGTTCCTCCCGGGTGTACGTGGTCGACGACTCGACGCCGTCGACCAGGTTGCGCCAGAACTGGTGCACGTCGGCGGCGCCGGGTAGGCGCGCGGCCAGACCGACGATGGCGATCGGTTCGATGCCGTCGGAGGTGACGTGGTCGGCTGTGGAGGCGATGTCCATCTGATGTTCCTTCATTCCGCAGTGCCGGTGGGTCGACGGGGTGGGGTACGGCGGGGACGGTTGCGACGGGCAGCGGCGCGCATCGCGGCACGGGCCAGTTCCGGCCGGTCCGCCGCGCCGTCCAGGTTGGCGGCGAGGGCGCGGATCGTCGGGTAGCGGAACAGGTCGAGCATCGGGATCGACCGGCCGATCTCGGCGGTCAACCGGGCGTGCACGGCGGCCAACGCCATGGAGTGGCCGCCGATGTCGAAGAAGTTGTCGGTGACGCCGACCCGGTCCCGGCCGAGCACCTCCCGCCAGGTCGCGGCGATCAGTGCCTCGGTGTCGGTCAGCGCGTCCGGGCCGGCGGGGACCACCGGCCGGGGCGCCTCGCCGGCCGCGACGGTCATCGCGCCGAGCCGGGCGGTGCGCACCGCCGGCCGGGGCAGGTGCGGTGCGACCTGCCCGGCGGGCTGTTCCGGGGCCGCGACCAGCTCCCCCACCAGCGCCACGAGGTCGGTCAGCAGGGCGTCGATCCGGTCGGCGTCGAACAGGTCCGGGTTGTAGACCACCTCGACGGCCAGCCGGCCGGCCCGCTGCACCACGTAGACGGTGATGTCGAACGGCGACCCGGGCTTGTCGACCACGACCGGCTCGACCGTGCAGCCGGGCAGTTCCAGCTTCGGCTCGGTGAAGTTGAGGACGTTGAACAGCACCTGGATCAGCGGCGCCCGGGAGGTGTCCCGACCCACGCCGAGCGCCTCCACGATCCGCTCCAGCGGCGCCCCTGGGTGCTCCGTGGACTCCCGCAGTTCCCCCGCACACCGCCCGACCAGCTCGGTGAAGCTCAGCCCGGCGGTACGCAGCCGGACCGGCACGGTGTCGATGAAGAAGCCGATCACGTCGTCGAACTCGGCCAGCCGACGGTCGGCCACCACCGCACCGACGATGTGGTCGTCGACCCCGGTGAGCCGGCTGAGCAGTTGACCGAAGCCGGCGAGCAGCACGCCGGCCGGGGTGGTGCCGAGCCGGGCGGCCAGGGCACGCACGGCGGCATCGGTGGACGCGTCGAACTCCGCCGCCGCCTCCGCACCGGAGTACGTCTGCACGGCCGGGCGGGGCCGGTCCCGGGGCAGGTCCAGCACCGTGGGGGCGCCCGCCAGGTGCCCGGTCCACCAGTCCAGGTCGGCCGGTCCCCGGCGGCGGTCCCGCTCGGCCCGCCAGACCGCGTAGTCGGCGTACCCGGCCCGCAGCGGGGGCAACTGCGGCCGGTCACCGGCCAGCGCCGTGCGGTACGCCGCCGCCAGGTCGGTGTAGAGGGCCGCCTGGGACCAGCCGTCGAAGACCGCGTGGTGCAGGGTCACCGCCACCACGTGGTCGTCGGCGGCGAGCCGGTACCCGGTCACCTGCCAGGCCGGACCGGTGGCCAGGTCGAAGGAGTGGCCGGCACCGGCGGCGAGCATGGTCCGCAGTTCGGTGGCCTGGTCGGCGCTGCCGGTCAGGTCCACCACCGGTACGGCGATGTCGGTGGGTTCCTCGCAGACCGCGTACGGCACCCCGGCGGTCTGCGGTACCCGCCAGCGCAGCACGTCGTGCCGTTCGGCGACGGCCCGCAGTGCCGCCCCGAGGGCCGGCACGTCCAGCGGGCCGCGTACCCGGTTGGCCAGTGCGATGTTGTAGGGGGCGCTGGACGGGGCGAGCTGGTCGACGAACCAGAGCCGGCGCTGCGGCGGGGACAGGGTGGGCGGGTTGCCGGTGGTCAGTTCCCGACCGGGCAACGGTGCCGCCTTCGCCACCCGCTCGGCGAGTCCGGCCAGGGTCCGGCCGGTGAACAGGTCCTCCGCCTCGACCTGCCGGTCCAGTTCGTCACGCAGGCCGGCGACCAGCCGCATCGCGGCGATGGAGTTGCCGCCGACGGCGAAGAAGTCGGTGTCCCGGGCCGGCGCGGCGCCGAGTACCCGCTGCCAGACGGTGGCGACCGTGCGCAGCAGCCGGTCGTCGCCGAGGTCGTCGGCCGCCGGGGCGGCCGGGGCGGTCCGGGCGGCCAGGTCCCGCAGGGCGGGTCGGTCGATCTTGGCGTTGAGCGGGCTGACCGGCAGTTCGGCCAGGCGCAGCACCCGCACCGGCTGCATGGCCCCGGTCAGCCGGGTCGCGGTGTACTCCCGCAGTTCGGCGTCGTCGGGGGCGTCGGCCGGGGCGAGGAAGGCGACCAGTTCGGGGCCGGCCGGGCCGGCCACCACCTCCACCACCGCCTGCTGCACCCCGGGGTGGCCGGCGAGGACCGTCTCGATCTCGCCCAACTCGATGCGCTGGCCCCGGATCTTGACCTGCCGGTCGGTCCGGCCGAGGTAGACGAGCCGCCCGTCGGGCTGCTGGCGGACCAGGTCGCCGGTGCGGTAGAGCCGCTCCCCCGGCGCGGCGGAGAACGGGTCGGGGATGAACCGGTCGGCGGTCAGCCCGGGCCGGTTGAGGTACCCGGTGGCCAGGCCCGGCCCGCCGACCAGCAGTTCACCGGTCTGGCCGGGGCGGACCGGACGCAGGTCGGCGTCGACGACGTGCACCCGGTGGTTGGGTACCGGCAGCCCGATCGGCACCGGGTCGCTCTCCACCCCGGTCAGCTCACCGGTGACCACGACCACGGTCGCCTCGGTCGGCCCGTACGCGTTGACGAACCGCCGACCGGGCGCCCACCGGGCGGCCAGCTCGGCGGGGACCGCCTCCCCACCGCAGAGCACGGTACGCCAGGTCGGCAGGGCCGCCGGGTCGAGCAGGGCGAGCATGGTGGGGCTGCTGAACCCCCAGTCGACCCGGTGTTCGGCGATGAACCGGTGCAGCCGGGCCGGGTCGGCCCGGTCCTCGGCGGGCACCAGCTGCACCGAGGCGCCGGCCAGCAGCGGGACGAACAGGTCGATGACGGCGGCGTCGAAGGCGAGCGAGGCGATGGCCACCGCCCGGGTACCGGTGTCCACCCCGGTCGTCGCGGCGCACCCGATGGCGTACTCGACTACGTTGCGGTGGGTGACCAGCACACCCTTGGGCCGGCCGGTGGAGCCGGAGGTGTAGAGCACGTAGGCGGTGTTGTCGGGGATGGCCGGGCCGGCGCCGACCACCGGGATACCGGCGGCCGGTTCGGTCACCGGCAGCCCCACCACCCGGAGCTGCGGCGGGTCGGCGAACTCGGCGGCAGCGGCGTCACCGACCACGATGGAGACCTGCGCGTCGGCGACGATCTCCCGCCGCCGCTCGCGCGGGCCGCCCGGCTCCAGCGGTACGTAGGCGCCACCGGCGAGCAGCACCCCGAACACCGCCACGACCAGGTCCGGCCGCCGGGTGGCGCAGATCCCCACCCGGGTCTCCGGCACCACGCCGTACCCGCGCAGCACGGCGGCCAGCGCGGTGGCCTGGTCGACCAGCTCCCGGTAGGTCAGCTGGCGGTCCCACTGCCGCACGGCCACCGCGTCCGGGGTACGGGCGGCCTGCGCCACGATCAGCTCGGCCAGGGTGGCGTCCGGATACGGCAGCGCCACGCCGGGCACGGTGGTGCTGGCGGGGGTGTCGGTCACGAGAGGTCTCCGCTGGTCGGGTAGGTGGCTTCATCGGTGATCTGCAACCGCAGCTCGCTGACGTACCCGCGACCGGCGGCGTCCGGCAGCCAGGCCTGAGTGGTGTCGGGCAGCAGCTCGGTGACCACCACGCCGACGTCGCCGCCGTGCCGGGCGGCGTTGCGCAGCATGGTGCAGAGCGCCTGCGCGTACAGCGGGCCGCTGAGGTCCACGTAGCAGGGCTTGGTCTCGGTGCCGACCTTGACGAACATCCGCTCCGGCAGGCCGAGCCGGGCCCGCCAGCGGCGGACGGCGAGGTACCGGTCCCGGTCGCCGGTCGCCTCGGTCAGGCCGGTCTCGCCGACCGTGGTCCGCCAGCTCCGCCGGGACACCACCAGCCGGTCGATGGTGATCCGGGGCGTGTGCGCGGCCGGGGCCATCAGCTTGAAGCTGTCCAGCAGCAGCGAGCCGAGCAGGTTGGCGAAGACCTCGATCAGCGGCCACCGGGCCCCGTCGGGCAGGACCGCGACCAGTTTCCCGTCGACCTTCTCCACCCGTACCGCGGTGGCCGGCACCAGCCGGTCGATATCCGCGCCCCGGGCGGTGTCGATGCCGAGCTGCCGGTCCGCCGGGCCGGTCAACCCGTGCCCGGTACGGGTGGTCTGCCGGGGGAAACTCTCCGGGTAGAGCACCCGGATCCGGGCCGGACCCAGATCGGCGTCCAAATCGGCGCGCAACCGGGCCGGGTCCGGGTGGAACCGGGAGAAGACCGCGCAGTCGAACGGGATGTACGCCGGGTGCAGCTCACCGAGGACCAGCAGGAAGTCGCCCCGGTTGATCGCCTCGACGTCGGTGGCGCAGATCTGGATGTCCGGGCTGTGCATCCGGGCCGATGGCCAGCCGGGGTACTCGGCGTCGAACAGGGCCGCCGCCCGCTCGGCCAGCTCGGCGCTGTCCAGCCGCAGCTCCGCCTGGTCCGGGTCGACGCTGTCCAGTCCGAACAGCTGCGACCAGCGGGCGGTGAACTCGGCGGCGACCGTCGAGGTGGGACCGGAGGCGACGAAGAGCAGCCCCTGTGCCAGCGACCAGATGTCCGCCAGCGGCAGCGGACCGTCGGCGGCCAGTTCGTCGTACAGGTCGGCGAGGACCCGCTCGCAGACCGCCCCGAACTCGGCGGTCAGCCAGCGGGCCGCCCGCAGCACGATGGCCAGTGGCGCGGCGAGCGCGTCGAGCACCGCGGAACCGACGACCAGGTCGACGTCGCGGGTGGTCTCCTCGTAGACCAGGGTCCGGCCGGCGTACATCTGGCCGCCCCGGCGGCTGGCCTCGGCGCCGGTGACGGCGGTGAACTCGGCGTCCAGCGCGTCCAGCGCGGCCCGCAGCGCGTCCGGGTCGCCGGCTGCGGCGGCCACCGCGTCCCGCCGGGCGCAGAGCCGGTCCAGGGCCGCCTCGGCCCCGGCGCGCACCGGCGGATCACCGATCGCGGCCACCCGCTCGCGCAGCACCGCCTCGGCGTCCGGGTTGTTCGGCAGGGCCGCGTCCCAGGTCAGCAGTTCCCGTTCGACCAGCCGGTCGAGCAGCAGGAACCCGTCGGCGTCGGAGCGGACCCCGAACTCCGCCTCGGCGCGTAGCCGCTCGACGAGGTCAGCGGCGCTGGTCCGCCCGTCGCAGCGGGCCAGCAGCCAGGCGTCGACCGGGGTCAGCTCGACCGGCGCCCGCAGTGGGCGGCGCAGCCGCCGGCCCTCGACGGTCAGGTGTGGTGGCAGGACCGGCGCCCACCAGCGGCGGACCGCCAGGTCCGCGCCGAGCGCGTCGGCGTACGCCATCAGCGCCCACGCCTCGAAGAAGACCCGCCGGAGCCGGACCAGTCCCGGCCCCGGGCGGACCTCGGTCCGCGCCGCCGACTCCGACACGGTGGCCCAGCAGACCGGCCCGAAGTAGCCGATGGTCTCGCTCTTGCCGCAGTACCGCTGCCAGTACTGGACCAGGGATTTCTCCCGGTCCCGGCGGCGCCAGCCCCGGCTGGGGCTGCCGGCGGTGGCGAGCAGCCCGTCGAGGGCGATCAGGGCGGAGCGGTTCTGCCAGGTGACCGCCTCACGCAGCAGCGGGTCGGCGGCGATCCCGTTGGCCGCGCGGGTGCCGTCGGCGAGCGCCACCTCCAGCGCCTTGTCGAAGGCGTCGGTCAGGTCGCGGTCGCCGGCGTTACCGGCGGCCAGCAGGGCGTCCGCGGCGGCGGCCGCCTCGGGTGCGGCGAACTGGTCGAGCCCGGCGACGGGGAACCCCGCCGAGCGCAGCCCGGCGTCGCGCCACACCGTCCAGCCGGTGTCGCCGAGGGGGAAGCGGTGGGTCACCGGTCGCTCCTGTCGTCGGCGTCGAAGATGTGCAGTCGCAGTTCGCTGAAGTAGTGCCGGCCCTCGGCGTCGGGCACCCAGGCCGCATCCGGGGTGGGCAGCATCTCGCTGAGCACCAGCGACACGTCGTCACCGGCCTCCTTGCGGGCGGCGCGGACCATCGCGCAGAGCAGCGATGCGTAGAACGGGCTGCTCAGGTCGGCGAAGCAGGGCTTGGTCTCGGTGCCGATCTTGAAGTAGACCCGCTCCGGCAGGCCGAGGTCCCGGCGCCACCGGCGGACCGCGAGGAACCGGTCCCGTTCGGCGGTGACGTCCGCCAGGCCGCTCGCGCCGACCGTGGTCCGCCAGGTCTGCCGGGCGACGACCAGGTCGTCCAGGGTGATCCGGGGCGTGTACGGCGCCGCCGCGACCAGCTTGAACCCGTCCACGGCGTGCGCGGAGAGCAGACCGGCGAACATCTCGGTCAACGTCCACCGGGCACCGTCGCGGGCGGTGGCGACCAGTTCACCGTCGACCTCGGAGACGGTGAGGTCGACCGTCGGCAGCACCCGGTCTGGGTCGGCGCCCGGTGCCGGCAGGAAGGCGAGCTGCCGGTCGGTCGGGCCGACCAGGCTCTCCGCCACCCGGCTGGTCCGGCGCGGCCAGTCGTTCGGGAAGAGCAGTCGGATCCGCCGTTCGCCGAGGTCCTCGGCGAGCGCGGTACGTAGCCGCTCGGGGTCGGGGTGCGACGGGGTGAACACCTCACAGTCGAACGACGGCCAGGCGGCGTGCAGCTCGCCCAGCACCACGCTGAACTCGCCCCGAGCCAGGGCGTCCGCGTCCGTGGCGCAGATCTGCAGGTCGGGGCTGTGCAACCGGCCGCCGGTCCAGTCCGGCCGGCCGGCCGGGAAGACCTGCGCGACCCGGTCGGCGAGGTCGGCCACGCAGACCCGGATCTCGGTGGTACCGGCCGGGACGTCGGCGAGGCCGAACAGACCCGCCCAGCGCCGGGCGAACTCGGCGGCGACCTCGTCCACCGGCCGCTCGCCGCTGCCCCAGAACATGCCCTGGGTGAGGTACCACAGGTCGGCGAAGGACACCGGCGCGTCGCCCGCCTCGGCGGCCAACTCGTCGTAGAGCTGACGGAACACCGCACCGTACGCGTCCCGCAGTGCGGTGACCATCCAGCGGGCGGCCTGGAGCAGCAGCCCCATCGGGGCGGCGATGCTGTCGAGCAGGGCAGACCCGATCACCGCGTCGAGGTCACGGCTGGTGTCCTCGTAGACCAGGGTCCGGCCGGCGTACATCTGACCGACCCGGCGGCGCGGCGGCTGGCCGGTCAGGTCGGTGAACTCCCCGTCCAGGGCGGCGAGCGCGACGCGCAGCCGGTCCGGGTCGCCGGCCGCGTCGGCCACCGCGTCCCGGGCGGCGCACAGCCGGTCGAAGCCGGCCCGGGCGGCGGCCCGCGCCGCATCGTCACCGATGGCGTCGATCCGCCCGGCGAGCACCCGCTCGGCGTCCGGGCTGACCGGTAGTCCCGCGTCCCAGCTGACGAGTTCCCGCTCGACGAGCCGTTCGAGCATGGCGTATCCGTCCTCCGGACGGCGCAGGCCGATCGCCGGGTCGGCGACCACCTCGACGGCGGAACGCCTTCCGTCACAGCGGGCGATCAGCGCGGCCTCCGCCGGGGAGAGCGGCACCGGTGGCCGGTTGGGACGCAGGACGGTCCGGTCGACCAGGCTCAGGTGGGCGCAGAGCATCGGCGGCCACCACCGCCGGACGGCCAGCTCGGCACCGATCGTGTCGGCGTACGCGGCCAGCGCCCACGACTCGAAGACGACCCACCGGCGCCGGGTCAGCCGGGGCCCGGGTACGACGACGGCCGCCCGGGGTTCGTCCGGGTCGAGCCGGACCCAGCAGGAGGGGCCGAAGAACCCGACGGTCTCGTTCTTGCCGCAGTACCGCTGCCAGTACTTCAGCAGCGACTTCTCCCGGTCCCGGCGGCGTACGTTGCGGGGCGCGTCGGGCCCGGCGGCGACCAGGCCGTCCAGGGCGGGCAGCGCGTTGGTGTTCTGCCAGGTGACCGCCTCCCGCACCAGCCGGTCGGCGGCCAGTGCGGTCAACCGCGCGCCGCCGGCCTGCAACGCCTCGGCGAACTCCTTGTCGAACAGGTCCGCTCCGGCACCGGTGGCGATGAGCTGGTCGGCTGCGGCGGCGGCCGCCGGTGCGGCGAGTTCGGTCAGCCCGTCGGCGGGGAAACCGGTGCTGCGCAGGATCGCGTCGCGCCACACCGACCAGCCGGTGTCGCCGAGCGGGATGCGGTGCCTGCCGGCTGTCGGTCCGGCGTCGACCGGTCGGTCGCCGGACACCGGGGTCACCCCGACGCCGTCGGTCGGTGCCGTGGCGGTTCCGGTGGTCCCGGCGCCGGCCGGCGCCGCGCTGCCGGTGGCGGTGGCGGTGGCGGTGGCGGTGGCGCTGCCGGTGACCGCCGCGTGCAGGTCGGCGCTGATCAGCGCGGCCAGCCGGGGCAGCGCGTCGTGCAGGAAGAAGTGCCCGCCGGCCAACTCGTGCAGGGTGAACCCGGCGGCGCTGTGCTGCGCCCAGGCGGCGCTCTGCTCCCGGCTGACCGCCCGGTCCCCGGTGCCGGTGAACGCCACGATCGGTACCGGCAGCGGCTCCCCGGGCAGGTAGGTGTACTCGTCGACACGGCCGAAGTCGGCCCGCAGCAGGGGCATCAGCAGGTCCACCAGCTCCGGGTGGTCGAGCACCCCGGCGGGCAGCCCACCGCCGTCGGACAGGCGGCGCAGCAGCTCGTCGTCGTCCACCCGGGACAGTCCGTCGAACAGGCTGGCCGCCGTGAGGTGCGGGGCGCGGGCCCCACCGACGTAGAGCCGCAACGGCAGCTCCGCGCCGCGCCGACGCAGTTCCCGGACCACCTCGAACCCGACCCGGCCGCCCATCGAGTGGCCGTAGATGGCGTACGGCCGGTCGGCGCGCCCGAGAATCGCGGTCGCCACGTCGGCCACCGTGAACCGGGGGTCCTCGGCGATCCGGTTCTCCCGGCCGGGCAACTGCACGGCCAGTACCTCGACCCCGGCGCCGAACTCGGCCTGCCAGGTGCGGAACGCACTGGCCCCGGCCCCGGCGTAGGGCAGGCAGAACAACTGGACCGGAGCCGCAGGGCGCGCTCCGGCGGAGACGAACCAGTTCACCGCTGGCCCTCCTTGGGTGGCGGATCGATCCAGTACCGGTCGCGCTGGAAGGGGTAGGTGGGCAACGGGACACGCCGGCCGGTCCCGCCCTGGTACAGCTCCTCGCCGTCGACGTCCTCGCCGTCGACCCAGCGGCCGGCGAGGGTGAGCGGCTCGGCGGGCCCGCCGGCCAGGTCGTCGCCGGTGTCGAGCAGCCGGTCGAGGGCGGCGACGGCCTCGTCGAGGGTGGCGGCGACGACCGCCGCCCGGCAGCCGAACGCGCGCCGGCCGACGGCGAGGGTGTAGGCGACGTCGGCCAGCGCTGGCGCCTCGGTGACCAGGTGCTGACGCAGCCGGGTGATCGCCGCGCGGAGCGCCTGCGGGGTACGCGCCGACAGCGGCAGCAGGTGCGCCCGGGCCCCGCCCGGCTCGGCCGGTTCGGTCGGGGGCGCCTGTTCGACGACCACGTGGGCGTTGGTACCGCCGAGGCCGAAGGAGCTGACCCCGGCGACCCGCCGGGCGGCGTCGGGCCACTGTGCCGGTTTGGTCGGCACGTGGAACGGGCCACCGTCCAGATCGACCTCGGGGTGCGGGCGGGTGAAGTGCAGGTTCGGCGGGATCACCCCGTGCCGGACCGCGAGCACCGCCTTGATCAGCCCGGCCACCCCGGCACCGGCGTCCAGGTGCCCGATGTTGGTCTTGATCGAGCCGAGCGCGCACCGGCCGGCCGGCGCGACGCCCCGGTAGACCTCGTTGAGCGCGGAGACCTCGATGGCGTCGCCCAGCGGGGTGCCGCTGCCGTGCGCCTCGACCAGCCCGACCTCACCCGGGGCGACCTCGGCGGCGGCGAGCGCCCCGGCGATCGCGGCGACCTGGCCGGCCGGTCCGGGTACGGCGTACCCGGCCCGTTCGGCGCCGTCGTTGGTGACCGCCCAGCCCGGCAGGACGGCGTACACGTGGTCGTGGTCGGCGAGCGCGTCGGCGAGCCGGCGCAGCACCACCACGCCGGCGCCGGAACTGAACCCGCTGCCCGCGGCGGCCTCGTCGAAGGCCCGGCAGCGACCGTCCGGTGAGGCGAGTCCACCCGGGGTGTGCCGGTAGCGCGGCCAGGTGACGCTGACCCCGCCGGCAAGGGCGATGTCGCACTGGTAGTCGGCCAGGCTCTGGGCGGCGAGGCTGACCGCCACCAGCGAGCTGGAGCAGGCGCTCTGGGTGGCGACCGCCGGCCCGGTCAGCCCCAGCCGGTACGCCACCTGGCCGGGCAGGTGGTCGGTGAACTGCCGGGCGACCAGCCGGGCCTCCCAGTCGTCCGGGTCGGGGGTGCCGACGACGGCCGGGTTGTCCATCAGGTGGAACAGGAAGTAGCGGTTGGCCGAGGTCGCCGAGAAGACCCCGACCAGCCCGGGGAAGGTCGCCGGGTCGTGTCCGGCGTCCTCCATCGCCTCCCAGGCGGTCTCCAGGAAGATCCGGTGCTGCGGGTCGGTACGCGCCGCCTCGTCGGCGCCGAAGCCGAAGAACTCCGCGTCGAAGTCGGCGACGCCGGGCAGCCACCCCCCGGCCTTCACGTGCCGGGGGTCGGTGCGCAGACCGGGGCCGATGCCGAGGTCGGCCAGTTCGGCGTCGGTGTAGTCGTGGATGGCGTCGACCCCGGCGCAGAGGTTCCACCACAGGGTGGCCACGTCGGGGGCGCCCGGGAAGCGTCCGGCCAGGCCGACCACGGCGATCTCGTCGCCGGTGTACTCCCGGGTGGCGCTGGCCGGCGGTGGCGGGACCGGGCCACCGGTGCCGCTGCCCGGGGAGCCGGTGCCGTCGAGGAAGGCGGCCTGGGCGGCGATGGTCGGGTGGGCGAAGAGCCGGGTCATCGGCACGGGTACGCCGAACCGCTCGGTCAACCGCTGCTGGACCTCGCCGAGCAGCAGGGAGTGCCCGCCCAGGTCGAAGAAGCTGTCGCTGCGACCGATCCGGTCGGCGCGGAGCACGGCGGACCAGATGTCGTGCACGGCCTGCTCGGTGGGGGTACGCGGGAGGTCGGCGGGGGCGACCGGGCGGGGCGGATCCGGCAGCGCCCGCTCGTCGATCTTGCCGGTGACGGTGAGCGGGAACTCGTCCAGCACCAGCACCGCGCGGGGCAGCGCGTAGTCCGGCAGTCGGGCGGCCAGGGCGGCCCGCAGCCGGGCCGGGTCGGGCCGGGCCGCGACCGGTCCACCGGCCTGCGGCGGGGCCGGCCGGACGTAGGCGAGCAGCTCGCCGGCCCGGGCGATGGCCCGGGCGGCGACGATCCCGGGCTGGGCGGCCAGGACCGACTCGATCTCGGTCAGCTCGACCCGGAAACCCCGGATCTTCACCTGCCGGTCGAGGCGGCCCAGGCAGCGCAGCAGGCCGTCGTCGTCCACCGCGCCCAGGTCACCGGTGCGGTACGCCGGGACGCCGGTCGGGTCGGTGCCGAACCGGTCGCTGGTCTGGTTGAGGTAGCCGGGTGCGAGGTGGTGGCTGCGGACGACCAGCTCGCCGGTGTCGGGCAGCGTCGTCACCTGGTAGCCGGGCAGTGCCGTGCCGATCGGCAGGGGGCCGGTCCGGTCGGCGTCGACGTCGGCGCCCCGGACCTGGTACTGGGCGGCGAAGGTGACCTCGGTGGCCCCGTAGCCGTTGACGAACAGGCAGTCGGTGGCGAAGTGCCCACGGCCCCGGCGTACGTCGTCGTAGGTGGACTGTTCCCCGCCGAGCAGGACCACCCGGACGTCCGGTAGCCGGTCGGTGCCGAGCAGGTAGCGGTAGACGGTCGGGGTGGAGTGGTAGATGGTCACCCGGTGTCGGGCGAGTTCCCGGGCCGCGTACGGCAGACCGTGCCGACGCAGATCCACCGGGACGACCGTGGCTCCGGTGAGCAGCGCCGGATAGAGATCGGGGATGGCGGCGTCGAACCCGAACGAGGCCAGCAGGCTGAGCCGGTCGGCGGGGGTGACCGCCAGGGTGTCGATCTGGTTCTGCACGGCGTGCAGCAGGTTGCGGTGGGTCTGCCCGACCGCCTTGGGCGCTCCGGTGGAGCCCGAGGTGAACAGCACGTACGCCAGGTCGTCGGGGGCGGTGTCGACCGGGGACAGCGTGCCGGGTACGGCCCGGTCGGTGCTGACCACCCGACCGGTCGGGCCGACGAGCTCCGCAGCCAGTGCCGCGTGCCCGGGATGGGCGAGCACCGTGCCGGCGCCCGAACCGGCGCACATCAGTCTGAGGCGTTCGACCGGGAAGCCCGGGTCCAGCGGGACGTACACGCCACCGGCGGCCAGGGTGCCGAGGATCGCCGCGATGGTCGGCGCGCCGTGCGGGGTCAGCAGCGCGATCCGGTCCCCCGGTCGGACGCCGGCCCCGGCGAGCGCGCGGGCGTACCCGCCGGCCATGTCGGACAGATCGGCATAGGTCAACGACAGGTCGGATTCGAGAATCGCCGGACGCGCAGCGTGACGGTACGCCGCTGCTACGAAGCGGCCGATAACTGTAGCCTTTGTCATTTCAGTGCGGAATTGCCGCCCGGACGCGGGCAGACGAGCACGGACCGATGCCCGCAATCATGATCCCCCCCAGGATTTCTACAGTGGAGACAGCATAGGGCTCGATCGCGGTAAGCAAAGATCGAGGAGCGTGTTTCAGCCGAAAGAACTATCGAAGGTAGCCTGTTTGACCGAAGAATCTAGTCCATTCGGGGAGGGGTGCCGAAGACTCCACGGCAGGACCAGCACTCCGCCCAACAGTCTGACACGCCACCGTCACGTACTGCAACGGTGACTGGTCAGGTGGTCGCTGCGCCGGTGGGTAGCCAGGGACAGCCGGCGACGAGTTCGGTG
>NZ_JBAKHU010000068.1:0-28914 GCF_036906895.1 Micromonospora sp. CPCC 206060 | reverse complement strand
GTTGAAGCTGCGGCGGTGGAGCGTGCTGCCCATGCCGTAGAAGAGCGTGCCACCGACCCAGAACGCGCCCTTGGTGTTCGCCCACAGGGTGGCGTCCGAGTTGACCAGGGCGGTCTGCGCGCCGACCGTGGTCGCCCCGTCGTAGGAGCGGACCAGCACCCGGTGCGGCTCGGGCACCGGGCCCGGCCGGGTCGCGCCCTCGATCGGCGGACGGCTGCCGTCAGCCGGCTTGATGTGCACCCGGCCCATCTTCACCGGGTACTTCGACGACTGGAGGCCACCGACCTGGTAGACCTTGCCGGGCAGGCCGGCGCTGGTGGTGGCGTGCGGCGCCCGACCGCCGGCCAGCGGGAAGAACGCGATGCGCTCCCGCCGGTACTGGAAGTTGCCGATCCACGACTGGTCGCTGCCGATCCAGATGCCCTGCGGGGTGACCAGCATCTCGGCGACGCCGTAGCCGCGCGGGTGCCGGCCCGGGTTCCAGGCCAGCGGCAGCCCGTTGACCGGGTCGAGCGCGGCGAGGCTGGCCCGGCCGACCGCACCCGGCTGGGCCTTGTCCTTGCCGAGGCTGTTGTTGACCCAGCGGAGGTGCCCACCGACGTAGACGGCCTGCTCGCTGATGCCCACCGAGAGGAACGTGTCCCCGCCGGAGTACGCGACCCAGGTCGGCTGGAGGTCGCTGCCGGTCGCGTTGGCCTCGAACCGGGCCGCGGCGTCGCAGAGCGTGTCCACGAAACCGGCGCCGGTGGTGACCACCACGAAGTAGCTGCTGTCCGGGGCGAAGGTCACGTCCCGCACGTACGAGTCGAACGCCTTGTACGCGCAGCGCGGCGTGTAGCGGCTGGTGTTCCAGTCGGCGATGGTGGCCGACGTCTCGCCCAGGTCGAGCTTGACGATCTGGTCGTGCAGCACCCCGTCGGCCTTCTTGAAGTTGCCGATCACCACCAGACTGCTGCCGTCCGGGGCCAGCGCCAGCTTCTCCGCGCCCACCCCGGCCTTGGCCCCGCTGACCCCGTCCCAGTTGTGGTTCTCGGTCAGCGTGGTGGTCAGGTAGCTGTCCAGGGCGCCGGTGGCGGCGTTGAGCGAGGCGAGACCGCCGCGCGGGTTGGCGTTGCCGGCGGTGGTGAAGATGCCGCCCACCAGCAGCCGGTTGCCGAAGAGCACGACGTCCATCACCAGGCCGTTGAAGGCCGGCCCGGCGAAGCCGGCGGTCAGGCTGCCGTCGGCGAGGTTGAGCAGGGCCAGCTTGCGCCGGGTGACCCCGTTGACGGTGTTGAAGTTCCCCGCGATGTAGACGGTCCCGGCGGTCGGGCCGGCGATGACCGCCCGGACCTCGCCGTCGACCGTGGGGGCGAACGCCTCGTCGACCGTGCCGGTGGCCTTGTCGAAGGCGAGTACGTAGGTGCGCGGGATGCTGACGTCGGAGTTCCGGTTCTCCACCTTGCTGAACGAACCGGCGGCGATCACCTTCGTCCCGGCGTCGTGGATGGCGAAGACCGTACCGTCGGTGATGTCTGGGGTGTTGTTGGCGGGCACGCCGGCGACCAGCGTGCTGTGCGCTGGCGCGGTGGCCACCCAGGCGGCGGGCGGCAGGGCGGCCGGCGCGGGGGCGGCGCTGGTCAGGCCGGCCACGGTGACGGCGGCGACCAGGGCCGCGAGGGATCGGCGGGTTACTGCCGGGAGATGGGCCACGGGCAACTCCGGGTGAACGTCTGGGGGTCGCGAACGCTTCCCCTGCGGATCGGGCGACGCGCAGGCGGTGGGGCTGATCGGGAGGGGCACGCGCGGACAGAAGCGTCAGCACACATTGACGCACTAGGCGCGCCGCGTCTACCCCGGGGTCATCGTAATGCCCGAGGACCCGACGGGCGGAACACCGGGCGGCGGTCGTCCCACCACGAACGGTTGACCCGTCACCGGTTGGGCAGCACCGCGTCGGGCGGTGGCACCGCGAAGTACGGGTCGGTGGCGAACTCGCGGTAGGCGGCGAGTCCTTCCGGGTCGTTGTCGAAGGTGCTGTCGTACTTCGGCTTCTCGTTCTTCTGCGCGAAGTAGACCACCGCCTTGATCTGCGGGTGCCGCTTGACGTAGTCGTGGGCCTCGCGGAGCCAGCCGCCCCGTTGCCCCGGCTTGCCGGCGGTGGTCACGCCGAACTCGCCGATGAGCACCGGCCGGGGGTGCTTGCTGGCGAAGGCCATGAACGTGTCCATCTGCGGGGCGAAACCGTCGAAGTCCGGGCCCGGGTAGACGTCCGTGCAGAGCCAGTCGACCTGGTCGTCGCCCGGGTAGTACGCGGCGGCGTTCCGGCCGGGCTCGACGAACCCGAGCACGTGCGGGCACCAGACGAAACCGGCGTTGGTGGTGCCGACCTCGGTGAAGATGGCCCGGATGTGCTTCCAGGCCGCGACGTAGTCCTCCGGCGAGCGGACGCTGGCGGCGAGGTTCGGCCGGTCCATCTCCCAGCGCCAGCGCAGCAGGATCGGTACGCCCAACTTCTTGATCTCCTCGGCCCGGCGCCGGATGAGCTGGTCGTAGACGCCGCTGGTGATGGACCGGGTGTCGGTGCCGGACCAGGAGACCAGCGGCAGCATCCCGGCTTCGAGGTAGGCCCGCTCGGTCGGGCTCGGGAACTTCTTGGCCCAGTCGTGGAACATGTGGCCCACCGCGACCTTCCCGCCGGTCTGCTCACCGAACGCGGTCAGCGCCGCGACCCGGCTGGCTGGGTTCTCCGGCCCGTCGGGGCGGACCCATGCGCCGAGCCAGGCACCCTGGGCCGGGATCTCCGGCCCCCAACCGGTGGTGGCGAGACCATCGGCTGGCCGGGGGGTGACCACCGGGGGTGCGCTGGTCGGCGGGGTGAACGACGGTGGCGCCGGGTCACCCTGGCAGGCCGTCAAGACGAGGGCCGATCCCAGCAGGACCGCCAGCACGCCGCGGACTCGGTTCACTCTTCCCGCACCTCCCCGTACCGATACCGCCGGTGGCCGGCGATGAACGTCAAGTGTGGAATAACGTCAACGCCGCCGGCCACGCCGTAGCGTGCGCAGAGCGTCGAGTTGCAGGGCCCGGCGGGCCCGCCAGACCAGTGCGGCGTACCCGAGGGTGCCGACCACGGCGGCCGCCACCAGCACCGGCAGCCCGTCCCCGAACACCGGGCGGGCCAGCAGCGGGGGCAGCCCGTAGCAGGCCACGGCCAACCCGGCCGCGGTCAGCGTGCCCCGGCCGAACGGGTGCAGCCGGTACGCCCAGTAGAGCTGGGCCAGCGGCACCAGATTGCTGATCAGGATCGACGCCGACCAGGCGAACGCCGCGCCCATGATCCCGTACCGCGGGATGAGCAGCAGATTCAGCACCAGGTTGACGAGGGTGCCGGCCAGCGCGTTGTAGAAGGTCCAAGCGGTCCGGCCGGCCATGTTCAGCACCGTGTCGACCATGCCGCAGCCGGTGGCTACCAGCATGGTCAGGGCCAGATAGACGGTGACCGACCGGCCGGCGAGGTACTCGGCGCCGAAGATGGCCAGCACCGGCTCGGCGAAGGTGGCGAAGAGCAGGTAGGTCGGCCAGGCCAGCAGGACCAGCCAACCGGTCGCGGCCTGGTACAGCCGGCCCGCCCCGTCCCGGTCGTCCCGGACCAGGTGTTCGGCCAGGCGGTGCTGCACGGCCGTGGAGAGGGCCTGGCCGGAGAGCTGGCCGAGGGCCAGGAACCGGGTGGCGGCGGTGTAGGTCGCCGCATCCGCCAGGCCGCGCAGCGCACCGAGCAGGACGATGTCCATCCGCTGCACGGCCATCTGCCCGAGGCTGGTCAGGGCCCGGGGCCCGGTGTACCGCCAGTAGATGCCGAACTCCTCCCGGAGCCCGACCGGCCGGTCGGCCACTTGTGCCCCGGCGCCACCGTCGGACGTGGTGGCCGGCCCGGCGGCGGCGGCGCGTTCCGCGCGCCGGACCAGCCGGGCCAGCCAGACCAGGGCGATCACTCCGGCCGGCAGGTACGGCACCGCCCAGGCCAGCGGCAGCGCCGTGGCTGCGGAGAGCCCGAGCAGTGCGGCCAGGCTGACCCCGAGCAGTTGCAGCCCGGTCCGCCCCACCCGCTCGATCAGCAGCAACGGTCGCATCCGGCCGAAGCCCCGGCACGCGGCCAGCGCGAAGTCACAGACGGCGGCGACCGGTACGAAGAGCAGCACGGCACGCAGCGCCGGCACCGCCCCGTCGACCGGCTCGGCGGAGGTCAACGCGACCAGTTCCGGGGCGGCCCACCAGCCGACCGCCGCGAGGACCGTCCCCACCAGCAGCACCGGGACCAGCGCCACCAGCACCGAAGCGCGGATCCGGTGCGGCTGGCCCAGGGTGCGGTACCGGCTGATGAAGTAGACCGAGCCGACGCCGGTACCGAGCCGGGCCGCCGCGTACAGGATCATGAACGCGCTGGTGGTGGTGAAGAAGAGACCGGCGTCGACCTTCGACCAGTTCCGGGTGACCACCACGTTCAGCCCGAACCCGGCGATCGCCGCGACCGCCACCCCGAGCAGGTTGGTCACCCCGTGCCGGGCGGCGCCGCCCAGCCCGGCGTCCGCCGGCCGGGGCGGTGCTATCGACGCCACGACGGTACGCGTCCCCACCAGGCAGCCAGCCGATCGTCGTACGGGACGAAGTGCTCCTCCAGCCGGGCCCGCAACGCCGGATCCATCGGCGACCGGGACCGTGCGTTGTGCTTGCCGAACGAGATGTCCGCCCAGTGCGGCAGCCCGAGGAAGTCGCAGACCGCGTCGAAGGCCGGCCTCGGCTCGGCGAAGAAGTCGTCGGCGTCGATGACGTGCAGCCGGTCCCGGCCGAAGATCCCCTCCAGCCGTTCCAGCTGCTCGATGTACTGGCCCCGGCTCAGGTAGGCGTTGTGCTGGTAGTGGTGCGAGTGGTACGTCGGATCGGCGACCAGCTTCTCCCGCTCACCGGCGATCCGGGACTGCTCCAGCTCCAGGGCCCGCTCGAACGGCTCCGACTCGAAGCCGCGCGCCGACTCGTGGGTGTGCGCGGAGTAGGCCCGCTCCACCGGGTCGCGCAGCAGCACCAGCAGCCGTACCTCCGGCAGGTCCCGGGCGATCCGCTCCCCGGCCAGCGGGTGGAACATGTAGTACGGACTCGACTCACCGGTCACCGCCCGTACCCCGAGCCGCTCCCGGACCGCCTCCGCCCGCTTCACCGTCGGGAAGTGCCCGAGGTACCAGTTCATTCCCTGGTCGTAACCGGTGTCGAAGTAGTGCACACCCTTGTGGTACGTCGCCGGCAGCACCCCCGGATGCTGGGCGAGCGTCTTGAACAGGGAGGTCGTGCCGCACCGCTGGGCGCCCACGATGAGGAAGTCGGGGGCCAGGCGCGAACCGGCCGTCCACCGGCCCACCGTGCGGCTCACCGAGCGGACCGCCCGCCGGGCCTGCGCCTTCACCAGGGTCACTTCGCCACTCCTCCCTCACCGGCCCGGTTGGCCAGGTGATCTTCCACCGCCGGCAGCAGCCAGGCGGCCACGTGCCCCAGCCGGGCACCCGCCTCGGCCTGCCGGTCGTGCAGGTACCGGGCGGCCAGCTCGACCAGGTAGAGCACCGCCACCAGGTCGGCCGCACCGGCCGGCTGGCCGAACGGGGCCAGCGTGCCGGCCGCCCCGGCCAGCAGGTCCCGGGCCGCCGCCACCGGTTCCGTACCGGCCCGGGTCACCGCCGTCTGCAACCGCCGGTGCAGGGCGTCGTACCCGGCCGGAACCCCGGTGTCGAACCGTTCCCAGTCCCACACCAGCACCCGCCCGTCGGCCAGAACCGCGCTGTTGCCGCCGTTCCAGTCACCGTGCCAGGCCCCGAAGGTCAGCACCGGGTCGACCCGGGTCACCCCGGCCAGGATCGCCTGCAACCGCCCGGTCTCCGGCCGGTCGCCCAGCTCCGCCACCGTACCGGCCAGCCGGTTGGCGTAACCGCTGGCAGCGTACGGCTCCCGGGTGGTGCCCAGACAGCCGCTCACCGCGACCATCGCGGCCCGCTCGCCCTCGGCGGCGGCGGTCGGGGCCGCCCGGGGCAGACCGACCGGCAGGGCACTCTGCACCAGCAGCGCGTGCCCACCCCACGGACCGTGGTGCAGCACCTCGGCGACGGTGACCCCGGGAATCCTGACCGAGCCGAGCCGGCGCAGCGCGGACGCCTCCGCGTCGACCAGCTTCCGGGTGAGCGGGTCCACGCCGAGTTTGGCGTAGCCGAGCGGCTCGCCACGCTGGCCGAGTAGCTGCACCACCGGCTTGCGGTTGGCCCGTGCCGGGCTGACGTGGATGCTCAGCAGGGCCGGCCGGCCCAGCACGTCGGCCATCCGTTCAGCGAACGATTCGGGACCCGCGTCGATCACCAGCCGGTCCCGGAAGGCGAGCGGACCCAGGCCGGTGCGGAACGCGGTAGCCAGGACCTGCCGCTTGAGCCGGGCCTTCAGCCCGACCGCCTCGGTGGAGTGCCGGATCGCGCTGGCCGCAGCCCGGCGGGACCCCGCCGGCACCAGCAGCCGGGGGCGGGCTGCCGAGGGGACCACGGTGTAGCCGGCGCCGCCGCGTCGCAGGGTCGCGTCGGCCGGTGGCGGCCAGACCTGCGTGGCCAGCTCGGGCAGGTACGCCGAGCGCGCGTCACCGCCGACCGGCGGCCGGACAACCATCAGTGGTTCCCCCGTTCGAGGCGGGCCCGCAGTTCGGCACCTTCGGTCCGGGCCGCCCGGGCGGCGAGTGCCTCCCGGCGGGCTGCCCGGACGTGGACGTCGTTGCGGGTGAGGAGGGCCACACTGATCAGCCCGTACGCCAGGGTGGTGTTCAGCGAGCCGTAGAGGAACTGGAAGAAGAGCATCAGGATGAGCACGAGGCTACCGGCGATGCCGATCGGGGTGTGGTCGTGCCGGAACCGCCACAGGCACCAGAGGAAGAACGCGCTGTAGCAGAAGGCACCCACGTAGCCCTGCCCGGTGAGCAGGTTCCACAGCTGGCCGTTGCTGCCGAGTTCCCGGTTGCCGCACTGTTTGCAGTCGGCCGACTTGCCCACCGCGATGGACCGGTTGCTGCCGATCAGGGCCCGGTTGGCGCCGTACCCCAGCACCGGGGAGTGGTTCGCCGCGTTGACCGCGCCGTTGGACAGGGTCGCCCGGATGTCGTCGCTGTGCCCGTTGGCCATTCGCTCGTTGAGCAGGTTGCCGAGCGGGGAGGCGAGGATGAGCACCCCGCCGAGCGCGGTGGCCAGGGCCAGGCCGGCCAGCACCGCTATCCGGCCGCGCAGCGCGAGCCGGATCGCCACGTACACCGCCGCGATCACCAGGCCGATCCAGAGACCCCGGTTGAGCGAGTACACGATCGGGAAGATCGCCGCGACCACCAGCGCGTACCCGGTGAACCGGCGGAATCCACCGCCCAGCACCACCCAGCCCACGATGAACCAGATGAGCAGGATGGCCATGTTTTCGCCCCAGGTGTTCGTGTACTCGAACGGGGCGGCGGGTCGGGGTGAACTCGCCTCCCCCGCCAGCACCTCCTGGACCTGGGCGACCTCGACGTGCATCAGCCGGTTGACGAAGGGTTCCTTCGCGATGGCGGCCGGCAGGACGTAGTTCAGTGGTGCGATGAACTTGAGCTGGGGGAAGAGCGCGCCGACGTACCCGCCGACGATGGTGACCACGGCCATGAACCCGAAGAGCCGGACCAGCCGGTGCCGGGGCAGTTCCCGCTCGCTCAGGTTGATGACGTAGAGCATCGTCACGGTCAGCGCGGTGTAGTTCATCACCCGGATGGCCCAGCCGATGTACCGGCCGGACCCGGACGGCGGCAGGGTGTCCGGGGCGGTCAGGTCCAGCATCAGCCCGGAGAGCACCACCCAGACCAGCAGGATCAGCCAGATGCCGAAGCCGGGCGGGACGCGTACCGTGCCCTTGCGGTAGAGCTGGAAGGCCATCGGCACGGCCAGGATGGCGAAGATGAACGAGGGCAGCCCCAGCGCCCACCACGCCGGGTAGAGCACGAAGAGCGCGGTGACCGGCCAGGCCGGTGGTAGCCGCAGCGACCAGCGGCCGAGCCCGGCCCGCGTGCCGTGGGCCGGTCCGCCGCTGGTCGGGATGCCGGCCGGCCCCGGCTCCTCGTGGGACCGGATCGGGGCGAGGGTCCTCATGTCACGGTGACCTTGGCCGTGGTCGGTGCGTAGACCACCCAGGCGGTGCCGGGTTGGGGACGGATCGGGACACCGGAGAGGTCGGTGACGTGGCAGACGGCGTTTTGCCCTGGCTTGCGCCACTTCGCCTTGGCGGTGGCCGGCCCGGATACCACCAGCGCGGCCCCGTCGCCGAAGACCTGCGCGCCGGGCAGCGAGCGGGGGTTGGGCTTGCGCACGGTCAGCGTGCGGTACGGCATGGTCAGTACGACCACCGAGGCGGCCGAGACGGTGGCCCGGCCCACCCGGCCCTGCCACATCCCGCTGGCCGGGTCGTACCGCCAGGTCTGGGCCGGGTGCCCGGGGGCGGTGATGGTCAGCGTGGCGGCGGTGGTGACGTCCTGGGCGGCCAGCGGGGTGCCGGTCTCGGCGTGCTGGAACAGGGCGGTGGGGGCGGTGCCACCGGCCGGGGCGGCGGCGAGCAGTGCCGCCGTGGAGGTGTAGCCGGCCGAGAAGGCCGCCTTCCGGCTGGTCGGGGTCACCCCGGTCAGGCCGGAGTCCTTGAACTGGCTGAGGAAACCGGTCGGCCCGCCGGTGTAGGCGACGACCGGACGCAGCACCCCGACGCTCCGGATGTCGACCGGTCGGATCTCGGTCACCGGGCCGATCCGGGTGGCGTCCCGGGACTGGAAGACCGCGGTCAGGTGCAGGCTGCCCGACTCGGCGAACTCCTGGTAGACCAGGTCGGCCGCGTCGAGACCGGCCGGCGTGGTGGTCGCGGTGACCCAGACCGGTGCGGCGACCGCCGGTCGGGCGGCCACCTCCGCCCGGGTGACCGGCAGGCCGGAGAGGGGTGCGAGCGGCAGCGGGGTGGGGCTGGGCTTCGGTGCGGGCGTACCCGGGTCGACCACGTCGGTGGCAGGCGGGGGTGCCGGCTCCGCGCATCCGGCGGTGACCCCGGCGACCAGGGCCGCTGCCACGGCCGCGCCGAGTATCTCCCGGCGCTTCACTCCCGGTCCTCCACCGCGTCGAGCGCCAGCGGGTTCCGGTTCGGCCCGGTCGGTCGGTTCACGTCCTGCGAGGAGCGGTAGACGGTGGCACCCGGGTTCCGGCCCTGCGGAGGAGCGGGCGGGGCCGGCTTCGGGGCCGGGCGGGGTACCGGGGCGGCGGCCTTGGTGGCCGGTGGCACGGGTTTGCCGCCCTGGTCCTTCATCCGGGGCAGGATCATGGTGGATTCCACGTTGGGCTGCGGACCGGCCGGAGGCTGCCGGTTATTGAAGACCGGGTTTGGTCGGGGCCGGAGCGTCGCCGGACGGGACTCCGCCGTTACGTCCGGGCCGCTGCCTTCGGAGAGCCGGGGGGCCAGCACCGCGCCCAGGACCGGGGCGTCCACCTGCTCGAACTGACGGAGCGCGGCGGTGATCTCGCTGCTGCGGGTCCGGCCGCGCTCGACCACCAGGATCACCGCGTCCACGTGCGGGGCCAGGGCCTGGGCCTCCACCGCGACGGTCGGCGGTGCGGTCTCGATCAGCACATGGTCGAAGCGTCCGGCCAGCTCGGCGAGGACCTCCAGCAGCCCGGCGACCGGCAGTTCCGCCTCGGCGTCCAGGTCACCGGGGAGCAGGACCCGCAACTGCCCGAGGCCGGGTGCCGGGGTGAGCGCCGCGAGGGCGCTGACGTCCCGGCGGAGTACGTCGGCCAGGGTGTGCCGGGCCTTGACGCCGCCCAGCATCGCGGCGAGCGGGGAGTTGGCCTTGGTGGTCACCACGGCCACCTGCTGACCCGTCCGGGCGAACGCGGCGGCCAGGTTGCCGGCGACGAACCCGGCCGCCGGGCCGGCGGAGGCGCCGGTGAGCAGCAGTTGCCGGCCGCGCCCGGGCTGTGGCTCGGGCAGGGTGGAGAGCAGCACGTTACGCAGCCGCCCCAGCTCTCGCGCCAAATGGTGGCCCGGGGGCAGCACGGTCATCGACGGGGCCCGCGCCGGCAGCTCCAGCAGGACGGGCAGGCCCAGCCGGCCGGCGATGTCGCGGCCTCGGCGGACCCGGGTGTCGAGCCGGTCGATGACCAGGGCCAGCACGATCCCGAAGAGCAGGCCGGCGCCCATGCCGCTGGCCAGGTTGAGGGTCTGGTTGGGGGAGCTGGGCTTCTTGGGCAGCGGCGCGTCGGAGATGATCTCGCCGGGGTTGAGCGACGAGGTGACCAGCGGGCTGAGCCGGCTGTTGAGTGTGGCGAGCTGGTTGGTCAGGACGCTGCGGTCCGCCTCGGCCCGGGCCCGGTCCGCCGAGTTGGCCGGCGCCGCAGCGATCCGGCCGGCAACCGTGGCGAGCTGCTTCTGGACGTCGGCGATCTGCTGCTCGATCGCGCTGGTCTCGCCTTCCATAGCCTTGGTCGCGGTCGCCAGCCGTAGGTCGAGGTACGCCTGCGCGAAGGAGTGCGAACCTGCCTGGGCGGCCTCGGGGGTGCCGGCCGAGTAGGTCACCTGGAGGACCTGGCTGTTCGGCGGGACGCTGACGGTCAGCGTCCGGACCAGTTCCTCGGCGGGGATGTCGGTCTTGATCAGGGCGCGGGCCCGCTCGGCGACCACCAGGGAGCGGACCACCTGGGCCTCGGTGTCGAGGTTGACCTTGGCGGTCGGGTTGGCGTCCGGGCCGAGCTGGCGGACCAGCAGTGAGGTGGTCGAGGTGTAGGTGCGGGTCTGGAGCTGCGTCACCAGCAGGCCGGCGCCCGCGCCGAGAAGGGCAGCCAACACCAGGATCCACCACCGGCGACGAAGCCAATCGAGGTAGGTCATCAGGGTGGGGCCGTCTGAGTCGTTCAGATCGGCGAGGCGAGGCGAGGGCATGAGGGTGTGTCGCTCCCTTTCGACCGAACCGACCAGCCGGTGGCACACACGTCCCCGACCGAACCCTCAGTCTCCCTGATCGCGGCGGAGAGCGGAAGCCGCCTCACGTCCGTCGGCCCGCTGCTCCGTGATCGCCGATTCTCCGCAGGTGGCGGCCGGGGAGATAATGCGGGACGTGCGCTTCTGCTACCACATCCAGAGTCACCGTTCGCCGGAGCAACTGAACCGGCTCATTCACGCCGTCAAAAGGTACAGCCCGGACAGCCTGGTGCACGTGAGTCACGACGTGAACGGCGCGGCTCTGGATCTGACCGAACTGCGCTCGCTACCGAACGTGGTGGTGCAGTTGCATGAAGGCGGATATGGCGATTTCAGTCACGTGGATCGCTACATGGCCGCTGTTGATTGGCTGAACGGGGAAGGAATTCAGGTCGACTGGTTGGTCAATATCACCGGTCAGGACTATCCGCTCCGGCCGTTGGATCAGTCCGAAGCCGAATTGGTCAACTCCGGTGCGGACGGATTCATGGAGTACTGGGACGCGCTCGGCCCGGACAGCCACTGGCCACGCAGCCGGGTCCGGTCGCGCTACTACTTCCAGCACCGTCGCCTGGTCGGGCTCAGCCCCCGGGCCAAGCGGATGCTCCGGCCGATCCAGGCGGTGAACCGGGTGCAGCCGCTCGTCCGGCTGCACGTCTCCTACGGTCTGGCGGTCGGCCGTCGGGCCCGTACGCCGTTCGGGCCGGACCTGCGCCTGCACGGCGGCTCGGCCTTCGCCTCACTGAGCTGGCCGGTGGTCGCCTACCTGCGTGAGTACTTCGACCGGCGGCCCGACGTGGTGGCCTACTTCCGGCGCTGCCTCTCCCCGGTCGAGGCGGTCTTCCAGACCATCGTGTGCAGCAGCGACCGGTTCAACCTGGTACCCGACTGCAAGCGCTACTTCGACTTCCGGGGCAGCCAGTTCAACCACCCGAAGTCGCTCACCGCCGAGGACCTGCCGAGGGCGCTGGCCAGCGGGGCGCACTTCGCCCGCAAGTTCGACTACGAGCGTCACCCGGAACTGCTGGACATGCTCGACGCGCACCTGGCGGCGGTGGCGCGTCCGGAGTGACGGGTCAGCGGTAGTCGTACCGCCTGCGCAGCGGCCAGGTCATCGCGGCGACCAGCCGCTGCCGGGCCGGTGCGTACTCCCGCCGCCACTTCTCGTCCAGCGACAGGGTGATCGGGCCACTCCGCATCCGGATCCGGCCACCGGCCACCGCGTGCGACCCGACCTGCTCGAACTCGTTGCCGTGCAGAAAGTCCAGCGGGTCGACGGTGCCGGTGACATCGGCGGTCAGGGCCGCGATCCGGCCCAGCTCACCGCGCGGGTCGCGGACCAGATCCTCGTACCGGACCACCACCCGGGGCACCCCACGCCGGGCGAGCGCCGAGATCATCGTGTTCACGGTGACCCAGCGGCGGGCGGTCAACCGGGCCGACCGCTGGTTCATCCGGCCCTTCGTGGAGGTCCCCTCGGGCAGCTCCACCACCTGGCTCCAGGAGTACGCCACCCCGCGCGGGTCCCGCAGCACGTGCACCATCCGCAGGTCGATCTCCGGTGCCTGGGCCAGGATGTAGGCGAGCGAGGGACGCTTGGTGGAGTCGACCACCACCTGCGCCCCGGACCCGTCGGCGATCGCCCGGTACAGCCGGGTCAGCAGGTCGGTGTAGGTGGCCAGGTCACGCCGGAACCCGGCGGACATCGACGGGTTCAGGATCAACGGGAGTCGGGCGGTCGCGTCCACCCGGCGCTGGAGGGCCCGGATGCCGGCGACGTCGAGGGTGGACCATCCGCCGTACGCCCGCTGGCCGACCTCCGCCCAGAACGGGCACTGGTCGAAGTGCGCACCGCAGGCGCACCGGAAGTTCCGTTCGACCCCCGACTGCCACAGGTAGAAGAGTTCACCCACGTCGCAGTGACCGACGAACTGGCCGAGCATCAGGTCGAGCAACGTCGAACCGCTGCGTGGCATCCCACACACGTAGAGCACGGTCACCGGTTCCCGCGTCGCGTGCTGCCCGGCCGTCGGGGAATCGTTCCCGGCTAGGGGATGCTGACCGGCCATACGGCATTCTCCTCGTGCTGCGTGATGTCAGCGGCAGTCTAGGCACCCGGTACCAGCGGCGGCGATCGGCGGAATGCTCGGAAAGGTCCGACCGGTGGGCGGGGGTCCGATTGTGAGAGCCACTTCTGTTGTTACCCCCGGTCCCGTTAGATTGTCCGCGGCGCTTCGATGATCTGTTAACCGTCCCGACGTGGACGAGTCCGGGCGCGAAATTCGTACGGGCGTGGGGAGAGGCGGGTCGGACGTGGGGTCAGGTGAGGTGATGCTCGTCGGATCCAGCGGTGGGCATCTGGCACAGTTGCTGGCACTGGAGCCGTGGTACCGCAACCGGTCCCGGTCCTGGGTGACCTTCGACACCCCGGACGCCCGCTCGCTGCTCGACGGCGAGGACGTGGTGTGGGCGTACCACCCCACCACCCGCAACGTCCGCAACCTGATCCGCAACTTCGGGCTGGCCCTGCGGCAGCTGCGGCGCCGGGACGTCGCCGCGGTGGTCACCACCGGCGCCGGGGTGGCCGTGCCGTTCGTGGCGGTGGCCCGGCTACTCCGGATCCCCACCATCTACATCGAGGTGTACGACCGGATCGACAGCGCCACGCTCAGCGCCCGGCTCTGCCGCCCGTTCCTCTCCGCGATGCTCGTGCAGTGGGACGAGCAGCTGCGGATGTACCCGAAGGCGACCGTCGTGGGCAACCTCCTGTGAGCGGCCTGATCCCGCGTCAACGGCACGGGGAGCCGGCGCATCCCCTGGTGCTCGCCCTGGTCGGCACCGACGTGCACCGCTTCGACCGGTTCGTGGACTGGCTGGAACGCTGGTACGCCGGCCGGGCGGCCAGCGCCGACCCGGTCCGCCTCGTCCTCCAGTACGGCAGCAGCCGCGCCCCCCGGATCCCGGAGGCGACCGCCTTCCTCGCCCACGACCAGCTCCAACGGGCGATGGCCGAGGCCACGCTGGTGGTCTGCCACGGCGGACCGGCCACCATCACCGAGGCCCGGCGGACCAACCACCTGCCCATCGTGGTGCCGCGTGACCCGACCCACCACGAGCACGTCGACAACCATCAGCAGCTCTTCGCCCGCCGGCTCGGTGCGGCCGGCAAGGTCCGGCTCTGCGAGTCCGAGGCGGAGCTGGTCGAGGCGCTCGACAAGGGCATGGCGGACCCGGGAGCCTTCACCCTCTCCACCGACCCGGACGCGCCCGACCCCCGGATCGCAGCGGTGGCTGCGGTCGGCCGGATCGTCGAGAGCCTGGTCGAGCAGCGGGCCCGGCGGGCCGGCCGACGGTGGTGGCGGTGAGCCTCCCGGCCCGGGTCCTCTTCGTCGGCGGTCTCGGGCGCAGCGGCTCCACCCTGCTGGAGCTGATCCTCGCCCAGCACCCGGACGTCTGCGCCGTCGGCGAGGTCGTCCACCTGTGGGAACGCGCGCTCGGTGGCGACGAGCGGTGCGGTTGCGGGGAACGCTTCACCGGCTGCGACTTCTGGCAGCGGGTCGGTGAGCACGCCTTCGGCGGCTGGTCCGCGCTCGACCGGGCCGAGGTGCTGGCACTCAAGGCCCAGGTCGACCGGACCCGGTTCGTACCCCGGCTGGCCCGTGGCCGGCTGCCGGAGGAGCAGTTGGGGCCGATCCGCCGCTACGCCGACCTCTACACCCGGATCTACCGGGCGGCGACCGAGGTCACCGGGGCGAGCCTGGTGGTCGATTCCAGCAAGCACGCGTCGCTGGCGTTCGCACTGCGCTGGGCCGAGGATCTCGACCTGCGGGTGGTGCACCTGGTCCGGGACAGCCGCGCGGTCGCCTACTCCTGGGCCAAGCAGGTCCGCCGGCCCGAGGTGGTGGACACCGAGGCGTACATGCCCACCTTCTCCCCGTTCACGGTGAGCGGGCTCTGGACCGCACAGAACGCCGCCTTCCACCTGCTGGCCACCCGCGCGCCGGTGCTCCGGCTGCGCTACGAGGACTTCACCGCCGATCCGCGCGGCACCGTCCGCCAGGTCCGAACCTTCGCCGGGCTCGACGACACCCCCGACGCGCTGCGGGTGCTGGACGATCCGCCCGTGCCGCCCCGACCCTTCCACAGCATCGCCGGTAACCCGCTCCGGTTCAGCAGCGGCCCGCTGCGGGTACGACAGGACAACGCCTGGCAGGCGGCGCTCCCGCCGCGTAGCCGGGCGGTGGTCAGCGCCGCGACCCTGCCGCTGCGGCTGCGTTACGGCTACGTCGGCCGGCGACGCCCCAACTCCGGAGAGGCCCCGTGACCGTGACCAACCTGCCCAGCGTCACTGCCGTGGTGCCCACCCGGGACCGACCGGAACTGCTCCGCGCCGCGCTCGACGCGATCCTGTCCCAGGAGTACGCCGGCCGGGTGGACGTGGTCGTCGTCTACGACCAGTCCACGCCGGACATGTTGCTGGAGATGGACACCCCGGAGCGGGGCGTACGGGTCATCACCAACACCCGCACCCCGGGCCTGGCCGGTGCCCGCAACAGCGGCATCCTGGCGGCGACCGGTGACCTCGTGGCGTTCTGCGACGACGACGACGAGTGGCTGCCGGGCAAGCTGGCCGCCCAGGTGGCGGCGTTGGCCGCCGAGCCGGAGGGCGAGTTCGTCAGTTGCGGCATCCGGGTCAGCTACGACGACCGGAACGTCGACCGGGTGCTGCCCCGCACCCGGGTGCCGCTGTCCGCACTGCTGCGCGACCGGCACACCGAGCTGCACCCGTCCACCTTCCTGATCCGGCGCGGTCCGCTGGTCGACGGGATCGGTCTGGTCGACGAGGAGATCCCGGGCAGCTACGCGGAGGACTACGAGTTCCTGCTGCGGGCGGCCCGGCGGGTGCCGCTGGTCAACCTGACCGTGCCGTACGTCGTCGTCCGCTGGCACAAGCGGTCCTACTTCGCGCAGCGTTGGGAGACCATCTCGACCGCCCTGCAGTGGCTGCTCGGCCGGTACCCGGAGTTCGCCACCGTGCCGCACGGGGAGGCCCGGGTGGCCGGTCAGATCGCCTTCGCCCAGGCGGCCATGGGTAACCGGCGGGACGCGGTCCGGTGGGCCCGCCGGACCCTGGCCCGCAACCCGCGCGAGCCGAGGGCGTACCTGGCGCTGGCCGTCGCGACCCGCGCGGTACACCCCGACCGGGTGCTGCGTACCCTGCACAAACGCGGCCGGGGCATCTGAGCACCGCCGGGGGTCAGGCCGCGTTTGTGTGGTCCGGACACCCGGGTGTCCGGCAGGTCGCCGGAGTGCTGCGCGGCCCGTGACGCGGTCAGGCGGGCGCGGCGCACCACGACCGCCACGCCTGCTGGCTGGCGGTGTCGGTGAGCCGGAAGTCGCCCCCGCTGACCTCGTAGTCGTAGTACGCCACCCAGAGTGGCCGTTGGGCGTTGAGGTACGCGCTCATCTCGCGGATCCATGCGGCCCGGCCGGCGCCGCTGTCGCCCGGGATCCGTACGCTGCCGGTCTCGGCCAGGCCCCACGGCTTACCCAGCGCCCGGGATTTGGAGATCATCGGTCCGAAGACCTTGTCCGGGGCGGTGTAGCGGCCGTACTTCCCGCCGCTGTTGTAGCAGTCCCAACCGAGCACGTCGACCACGTCGCCGCCGGGGTAGTAGTCCTCGAACCGGCGGTTGGACTGCGGGTTCAGCGTCCAGCACATCAGGATCAGGGTGGCCTTCAGCCGGCTGTTGCCGGCCCGGTCGGCGAGCCCGGCGACCCGACGCCAGGCGGACCGGAACTGGCTGGTGGTGTAGGAGCCGGATTCGACGTCGTTCTCCGGTTCGTGGAAGTACGACCAGTAGACGTCGTGGTCCCGGGGGACCGAGGCGAACCAGCTCGCCAGCCGGCTGTCGTGCCGGCCGGCGAGCACCTCGCCGGGTGGTGCCTTGAAGGAGACCACCACGGTCCGGTTCACCACGTCCGCCCGACTGCCCGACCAGGAGGGCGGCAACCCGGGGTAGAAGACCCGGACCATGCGCAGCGGACCGTAGGTGCGGTCGGACCGGGCCAGCCCGGCGGCGAAGCTCTCCCCGGAGAGCAGGTGGATGCTCGCCCCGGGCAGGGTCCGCCGGTTCGTCGGGAACGCGGCGTCCCCGGCGCCGTTGCGGGCCGAGGGGGACGGGGTGGGCGTCGGGACGCTGCCCAGGCCGGCGACACCGCCGGGTTGACCGCCCAGTCCGCTGCGTGCGCCGCCGTCACCGGCGCCGGAACTGGTCCCACCGGTCGCGGTGGCACCCGGCGGGGCGGTCGCCGGGTCGTCGCGGCTGGTGGCGACGGCCACCGTGGTGCCGAGTACGACCGCACCGGCGGCCACCGGCGCCAGCCACCACCGGCTCAGCGCGCGGCGTCGGGAGCGTCGCCGACCCGTCGGCTGCTCTGGCTGCGGGGTCTGGTCGGGCAGCGGAGGAGTCACGGAACCGTCCTCAGGGGGTCACTGGCACCGGGCAATCGTGGCAAGCAGTTGCTCGGCCAGCTCGGGCCGGCAGACCAGCAGGTCGGGCAGGAGCGGGTCGGGCCGGTTGTAGCGCAGCGGGGAGCCGTCGATCCGGGAGGCGTGCATCCCGGCGCCCAGCGCGACGGCGACCGGGGCGGCGGAGTCCCACTCGTACTGACCACCGGCGTGCACGTACGCGTCGACCTCGCCGAGGACCACCGCGCAGACCTTGACCCCGGCCGAGCCCATCGGCACGGCCTGTCCGCCGATCTCCTCGATCAGCGTGCTGACGAAGGCCGGGGGACGGCTGCGGCTGACCGCGATCCGGATCGGGCCGTCGGTACGGGTGACGGTGGGCAGGCCGGTGCCGAGCACCAGCGGCGTACCGTCCCGCCGGGTGCGGGCCGGCAGCCCGACGGCCCCGGCGGTGAGGCCACCCTCCGGGCCGGCCGACCGTTCCCAGAGCGCGACGTGCACCGCCCAGTCGGTACGGCCCTCCTCGGAGAACTCCCGGGTGCCGTCGAGTGGGTCGATGATCCAGACCCGGTCGGCGGTCAACCGGGGCGGCTGCTCGCCTGAGGACCATGCCTGCCGGGAGTCGGCGTGCTCCTCGGAGAGCACCGCGTCCTGCGGTCGCCAGCGGGCCAGCTCGGCGACCATCAGGTCGTGGGACGCCTTGTCGCCGGCGTTCTTCAGGGCCGCCGGGTCGGCGAAGCCCTGGGCCGCCCGCAGCCCGGTCAGTGCCTCACCCGCGCGGGTGGCCAGCCACTCCGCGAAGGCCTGGTCGTCCAGCTGCCCGGTCCGGTCCTCGTCCACTTCGCCTCACCATCTCGACTGTGCCGACAACGGTCTGCAATCCTTCGATCACTGACCGGACCACACTAGGTTGCGGCCCGCTACCGGACAACCAGAGTCCGGTTCGGCTTTCTGCCCTACCGGCCGATGCCCGCATGTTGAACTTCGCGTGGATGCCGGCATGAGCAGCCAGGGCAGGCCCTAGGCTCTTCGCATGACTGCCGCGCAGCTGATCTCCTTCGCCCGTGGGGCGCCGTCACTGGACATCGTCGACATCGAGGGGCTCAAGGCCGCCGCCGTCCGCGCGTTCGACGCCGACCCGGCCGGCGTGACCGCCTATGGCACCTCCGTCGGTTACCCGCCGCTCCGCGAGTGGATCGCCGCGAAGCATGGCGTACGCCCGGAGCAGGTGCTGGTGACGAACGGATCGTTGCAGGCCGACGCGTTCCTCTTCGACCACCTGGTCTCCGCCGGCGACCAGGTGGTGGTGGAGCGCCCGACGTACGACCGGACCCTGCTCAACCTGCAACGGCAGGGCAGCGAGCTGCACGCGGTGTCGATCCAGCCGGACGGTCTGGACACCGCCGAGCTGCGCAAGCTGCTGGAGTCCGGGGTGCGCCCCAAGCTGGCGCACATCATTCCGAACTACCAGAACCCGGCCGGGGTCACCCTCTCCCTGGAGAAGCGGCACGAGCTGCTCGACCTGGCCGCCGAGTACGGCTTCACGATCTTCGAGGACGACCCGTACGCGGACATCCGGTTCCGGGGCGAGCCGCTGCCGTCGATGCTCTCCCTCGACACCCGGGGCGTCGTGGTGCACGCGTCCAGCTTCACCAAGACCGTCTGCCCCGGGGTCCGGGTCGGCTACCTGGTGGGCCCGGAGCAGTTGATCACCGACATCGCCAAGCGGGCGACCAACCTCTACATCTCGCCGGGCATGGTCTCCGAGGCGATCGTCCACCAGTTCTGCGTCTCCGGTGACATCGAGCGCTCGATCCGTACCGTCTCGACCGCGCTCGGTGAGCGCGCCCGGCTGCTCGCCGAGTCGCTGCGCCGGCACATTCCCCAGGCCCGGTTCGTCGAGCCGGACGGTGGCTACTTCCTCTGGGTGGAGCTGCCGTCGGACGTACACGTCGACCGGCTCGCCCCGGCCGCCACGGAGCGTGGGGTGGCCGTGGTGAAGGGCAGCGACTTCCTCCTGGATGGTGGCCACCACTCGCTGCGGCTCGCCTTCTCCGCCGTGACCGTGGACCAGGTGGACGAGGGCGTGCGACGGCTGGCCGAGGCGGTGGAGGCCGTCCGAGGGCGGTAATTTCTGTTAGATACCTGACAGAAGGCGGTGTTGGCTGGTCCGGGGTTCCCACCGGGCCGGCCAGCGGCCCACAATGCTGCGAGCGTCACTCGTGTCGGGGCCGGCCCAGGCTGCGTCTTACCGTCGGTGCCCTCCCGACCCGACTGGCGCGAGAGCACCACCCCCCGCCCCCAAAGGCGCCGGGTGGGCCGCCCGCACCTCACCCCCCTGACGCGGCCGGTCCACCCGGCGCCGACCCGGCGTTCTGGAAGCCTGCACCGACCACCGCCCCACCGACCGCCTGTGCCGAGCGGGCGTAACCTGCGAGGTCGGGTCGTACACGGTGGTGGAGGGAGGCGGGGAAACCATGACCGAAGAGGTGGAACGGGGCCGCGGTACACCGAACGGACTGGGTCGGGTTCCGCTCCCCCGGGCCTGGACCGCGCCGGTCCGGGCGATGAGCCGGATCCTCAACACCGACGGTGACCAGCAGTCGGGTGCCACCGTCCCGGCCGACGAGCGCAGCAGCGTGGTCGACTGTGCGCTCTACGTCGACGGGATCCGGCAGTCCGGTGACTGGAACTACGCCGAGGCCCTGCGGGCGGCCCGGGCGAAGCGCGACAGCTTCGTCTGGTTGGGCCTGCACGAGCCGACGCTGACCCAGATGACCGGCATCGCGCAGACCTACGGGCTGCACGAACTCGCCGTCGAGGATGCGGTCAAGGCCCAGCAGCGCCCCAAGTTGGAGCGCTTCGGCGACGTGAGCTTCCTCGCCCTGCGCACCGCCCGGTACTGCGAGCACGCCGAGTTGACCGAGCACTCCGAGGTGGTGGAGACCGGGCAGGTGATGCTCTTCATCGGGCCGCAGTTCGTGATCAGCGTCCGGCACGGTGACGCCTGCCGGCTCGCTCCGGTCCGGGCCGACCTGGAGAGCAAGCAGGACCTGCTGCTGCACGGGCCCTGGGCGGTGGCGTACGGGGTGACCGACCGGGTGGTCGACCTCTACCTGGAGGTGGCCGACAAGGTCGAGGACGACCTGGACATCCTGGAGACCGAGGTGTTCGACCGGCAGAGTCACGGCCGGATCCAGCGCATCTACCAGATGAAGCGTGAGCTGGTCGAGTTCAAGCGGGCGGTCGTACCGCTGCAACGGCCGCTGATGACTCTGACCGCGCAGATGAACCGGGACGTGCCGAAGGAGGTGCGCCGTTACTTCCGGGACGTGCAGGACCACCTGACCCGCACCGTCGAGCAGGTCAACTCCTACGACGACCTGCTGAACTCGATCCTCCAGGCCCGCCTCGCCCAGGTCACCGTCGACCAGAACAACGACATGCGCAAGATCGCGGCCTGGGCGGGCATCGCCGCGGTCTGGACCGCGATTGCCGGCATCTACGGGATGAACTTCGAGGTCATGCCAGAGCTGAAGATGCGGTACGGCTATCCGGTCGTCCTCGCGCTGATGCTCACCATCTCGCTGGCGCTCTACCGCTGGTTCCGGCGCAAAGGCTGGCTCTGACCCTCCCCGTCCCCGGTAACGGGCGCGGCGGCTCCGTACCCGCAGACGCCTGCGGCGGTTCCGTACCCGCAGTCGCCCACGGCGCGGGACGACTGAAGCGTCTCCGCGCCGCGGGCGAGCTGTCGGGGGACCGGTCAGTGCCGGTTGTTACCCGAGGGGGTGCCGAGCGCGCCGGCCTGGGTGCCGCCCACCGCCGTTCCGGTGCCCGGGTCGGTACCCTTCCCCGCCGACTGCCGAGCACTCTCGGCGGCCTGGCCGACCGTGGCGGAGACACCCTCGCCGGCCCTGGCGGCGGTGTCCCGCAGCCGGTCGGTGGTGGAGCCGCCGGTCGTGGCCGCCGCACCGTCAGGGGTACCCACCACGATGGTGTCCGTCTCCTCCCGCACGTCGGCCGGCGGGCGCGACGGGTCGTACTCCTCCCACTGCTGCTGGTCACGCCGCCGACGCATGGCCATCGCACCGGCCACCCCGGCCACCGCACCTGCCGCGAGCAGGCTGGTACGCAGCATCGACTGCCGCCTCCGGGCGGCCTGCTGCTTCTTCCTGTTCTGCACCATCATGTTCCTTGCCTTCACCTTCCTGGCTGCTGAACTGGCCTGGCGTGCCCCGCCCGCAGCAGCCACGGCCAGTGGCGCCAACGTCGCCATGGTGGACGACCAGCCGGTGGCTGCGGTGTCACGCACCCGGGCCGCAGTCGGCGAGACGGAGTCGCGGGCCGCCTGCACCCGTGGGCCCACCGTCGCCCCGACCCCGTACGCGGCGTGGTTGGCCGCCCGCTTCAGGTGGCCGAGGCTCTCACCCAGCTCACTCCTGACGAGCGCGCCCTGCGACTTGCGCCGCCCGATTCCGAACACGGTCCCACCTCCTGGGTGTCGTTCCTTCGTCATCCTCCACCTTCGGATGCCTCCGCACTGCCAGATCGGGCACATGGGAGGATCCGCATGGAACTGACCAACGACTGAGGAGTACCCGTGGCCGAGGCTGTCTACGCCACCTTGCACACCAATGCCGGTCCGATCCGGCTGGAGCTGTTCCCGAACCACGCGCCGAAGACGGTCCGCAACTTCGTCGAGCTGGCCGAGGGGACCCGCGAGTACCGTGACCCCCGGACCGGCCAGCCGGGCCAGGGCCCGTACTACGACGGCACGATCTCGCACCGGGTGATCAGCGGCTTCATGATCCAGATGGGTGACCCGACCGGCACCGGCCGGGGCGGACCGGGCTACAACTTCGGTGACGAGTTTCACCCCGACCTGCGGTTCGACCGGCCGTACCTGCTGGCCATGGCGAACGCCGGACCGGGCACCAACGGCTCGCAGTTCTTCATCACGGTCGGCCCGACCCCGCACCTGAACAACCGGCACACCATCTTCGGTCAGGTCGCCGACGCCGACTCGACGAAGGTCGTGGACTCCATCGCGAACATCTCGACCGGTCCGAACGACCGGCCGTTGCAGGACGTGATCATCGAGCGCGTCGAGATCGAGCGCACCCAGAGCTGACCCGTCCCGCGAGGTACCTTTGCTCGCATGAGTCAGCGTCCCGGCCGGTCCGAGCCGCAGAGCGGGGTGGCGGCGTGAGCGATTCCCCGCCCACCACCCCGGTCTGCTACCGGCACCCCGACCGGGAGACCTACGTCCGGTGTACCCGCTGCGACCGGCCGATCTGTCCGGACTGCATGCGCGACGCCTCGGTCGGCCACCAGTGCCCCGAGTGCGTGGCTGAGGGACGACGGTCCGTCCGGCCGACGCGCACCGCCTTCGGTGGCGGTGCCGTCGGCCGGCGGGGGTACGTCACCACGGCACTGATCGCCCTGAACGTGGTGATGATGCTCCTCTCCATCGCCTCCGACCGGGGCGGTGACTCGGCGGCCGGCGGCTCCGGCTTCGGTGGCCTGATGGGCGGGAGTACCCCGCTGACCGAGTGGGGGGCCGTCATCGGCCTGGCCCGCTTCCCGGACTTCTCCGTACACGGGGTCGCCGAGGGCGAGTGGTACCGGCTGCTCACCGCGATGTTCCTGCACTACGGCGTGGTGCACCTGCTGCTGAACATGTGGGCGCTCTGGGTGCTGGGCCGGTCACTGGAGGCCACCCTCGGGCCGTTGCGCTTCCTCGGGCTCTACCTCGTGGCCGGCTTCGGCGGCAACGTCGCCGCCTACGTTTTCAGCGCGTCGAACGCCGCGACCGCCGGCGCCTCCACCGCGATCTTCGGGATGTTCGCCGGGATCTTCGTGATCATGCGACGGCTCGGCCGGGACACCTCGCAGGTCATCCCGATCCTGGTCATCAACCTGGTCTTCACCTTCGCCGTGCCGGGCATCTCCATCGCCGGGCACCTCGGTGGCCTGGTCACCGGGGCGGCAATGGCCCTGATCCTGGCGTACGCGCCCCGGGCCAACCGGTCGCTGGTGCAACTCGCCGGCGGGGCGCTGATCGTGGTGGCGCTGACCGGGCTGGTCCTGGTCCGCTCCGCCGCGCTACTCGGCTGATCCGTCGTCCCAGCCCGCTGGCGCGTACCGCTCCCGGACCGCCCACAGGATGTCGGCGACCGTGGCCGGCTCGGCCCCCAGGTCGTACCGGCCGAAGAGGTACAGCGCGTCGCCCGCGTCGATCTCCAGGGTCTCGGTACGCAGCCCGCGCCGGGGCCGGGTGTCCACGCTGATCCGCTCGACGACCGCCCAGTCCAGCCGGCGGCGTCCGGCGAAACCCCGGATCACCGTCACCCCGTGCGGGTCCACCGCGAGCCGGACCGGTGCGACCAGGTCACGGACCGCCCAGCCGGCCAACCCGGCCGCGACCAGCACGGCCAGCCCCGGCCGGACCGGGTCACCGGCGGCGAGGAGCAGGCCGGCCGCCACCAGCAGTACGCCGCCGGCCAGCTTGAGCACCGGCAGTCCGATCGGTACCCGCCAGGTCGTCGACGGGTCGGTGGTCGGCTCGTTCACCGCACCAGCATGACAGTGCCAGCGCCGTCGCATCGGCGGGTGTCGGGTCACCTCGGCGGGTGTCGGATCGATCGGTGTCGGGTCCGGTCACCCGCAGCGGCCCGGCCCGACGTAGGATCGGAGAAGGTCAAGTTACCGGGGAGTACATGTCGCCGGGTGGCGCGGATTGCCGGGGAGTACAGATGAGTGACGCGGTCATCGTCGGCGCGGTGCGGACCCCGGTGGGGCGGCGCAAGGGCGGGCTGGCCGGGGTGCACCCGGTCGATCTCTCCGCGCACGTGCTGCGTGCCCTCGCCGAACGGACCGGCATCGATCCGGCCACCGTCGACGACGTGGTCTGGGGTTGTGTCTCCCAAATCGGCGACCAGGCGTGGAACGTCGCCCGCAACGCCGTGCTCGCCGCCGGCTGGCCCGAGTCGGTCCCCGGTACGACGCTGGACCGGCAGTGCGGATCCAGCCAGCAGGCCCTGCACTTCGCTGCGGCGACGGTGCTCGCCGGCCAGGCCGACCTGGTGGTCGCCGGTGGGGTGGAGTCGATGACCCGGGTGCCGATGGGTGCCAGCGCGACCGGCGGTCTGCCCTACGGCGAGCAGGTCCGGGACCGCTACCGGGGAGTCGAGGGTTTCGCCGCCGACCAGCCGGTCCCGTTCAACCAGGGCGTCGGCGCGGAGCTGATCGCCCGGCGCTGGCGCCTGTCCCGTACCCAGCTCGACGAGTACGCGCTGGCCAGTCACGAGAAGGCTGCTGCGGCGCAGGACGCCGGAGCGTTCGAGGCGGAGATCACACCGGTACCGCTGGCCGACGGCGGGAAGCTGACCGCCGACGAGGGGATCCGGCGCGACACCTCCCTGGCGAAGCTCGCCGAACTGGCCACCCCCTTCCGGGCCGACGGTGTGGTCACCGCCGGTTCCGCGTCGCAGATCTCCGACGGCGCCGCCGCGCTCGCCGTCACCACCAGCGAATGGGCCCGCCGGCACGGTCTGCGTCCGCTGGCCCGGATCCACACTGCGGTGGTCGCCGCCGACGACCCGGTCGTCATGCTCACCGCACCCATCCCGGCCACCGCCAAGGCGTTGCGCCGCGCCGGGCTGGGCATCGAGGAGATCGGGGTGTACGAGGTGAACGAGGCGTTCGCCCCGGTCCCGCTCGCCTGGCTGGCCGAGACCGAGGCCGACCCGGAGCGGCTGAACCCCCGGGGTGGGGCGATCGCCCTGGGGCACCCGCTCGGCGGCTCCGGTGCCCGGATCATGACCACCATGCTCCAGCACATGCGGGACAACGACATCCGCTACGGCCTGCAGACCATGTGCGAGGGTGGCGGGATGGCGAACGCCACCATCGTGGAACTTCTGTAATTCCACTTTCGTCCATGCCTACGCCACGTCATTTTCCGATGACGTCTCGTTGGTCCTGGCATGGACGTCTTCGCTCGAACGTTCCTCCCCGCCGCCGCGGAGAACGGGATCGCCCTCCAGACGATCAGCCGGCACATGCCGATCTTCCGCCGCTGCGTGGGTACGGGTGACGCCGCCATCCTGGTCACCCGCTGCACCCGCCCGGACCGCCCCGCCCACGGCGAGTACCTCCTCCTGCTGACCTACCGACGGCTGGTGGTGACCCGGCAGACCCGACTGCTGCACCGTCTCCGCCTGCATCTCAACACCGACCTGCGTCACCTGCGGGACGTCACCTGGCACCCGGACCCACGGCTCCCGGCCATCGAGCTGGTCGCCACCGCGATCGACGGGATCCGCGAGCGGTTCCTCATCAGGGCCGGGCACTCCAGGCAGGTCTGGCAGCTCGACGCCCTGCTCACCCAGGTGTTCCGGACACCGTCGCGGGCACCCGGGGACACCGCGTCGGCCGGCGGCACCCCGGTCGGCCGATCCTTTACCTGACCCGAACACACCCGGCCGCCCTCCGACGTGCCCGGTCGGCCATCATGGGCCGGTGACCGTCGACGCGCAGCAGCGGGGACTCGTCCTGGTCGTCGAGGACGAGCCGGCCATCGCCGACCTGGTCCGGCTCTACCTGACCCGGGACGGGTTCGGGGTGCACGTGGAGCGCGACGGCTCCGCCGGCCTCGACGCCGCCCGCCGGCTCCGTCCGGTGGCCTGCGTGTTGGACATCGCCCTGCCCGGGCTGGCCGGTACCGAGATCTGCCGCCGGCTCCGGGAGGCCGGCGACTGGACGCCGATCATCTTCCTCACCGCCCGGGACGACGAGGTCGACCGGATCGTCGGGCTGGAGATCGGTGCCGACGACTACGTCACCAAACCGTTCAGTCCCCGGGAGCTGGTCGCCCGGATCCGGGCCGTGCTGCGGCGTACCGCCGGGGCGCCGGACGGCGCCGACCGGGCCCGGGTGGTCGGGCCGGTCGCCCTCGACCCGGCCCGACGCACGGTCACCGCCGCCGGGGTACCGGTGCGGCTCACCTCGACCGAGTTCGACCTGCTCGCCCACCTGATGGCCCGGCCGGGTCGGGTCTTCACCCGGGAGGAACTCCTCGCTGCAGTCTGGGGCTACCCGGCGCACGCCGGCACCCGCACCGTCGACGTGCACGTCGCGCAGGTACGCGCCAAGCTCGGCCCGGCGGCGGACGTGATCCGTACCCACCGGGGCGTCGGGTACGCGGCCGATGGCTGAGCCGCCGAGGCCCGGCCCGGCCCGGGCCGACCACCTGACCGTCCCGTTGCCGGTGCTCGGTGCCGGTCCGGCTACCCCACCGTCGCCCCGCCGGCCGGGACACGGCCTGACCGCCCGGGCGGTCGGCGTCACCTGCGCGGTGGCCCTGGTGTCCGTGCTGGTCACCGCGATCGTTGCGGTGCCACTGGTGGCCCGTGGAGTCGAGCGACGCAGCCAGGAGGCGTTGGCGGCGCAGGCCCGGCTCACCGCCGAGGTGCTGCGGTTCCGCCTCGACCGGGGGCGTACCGCCGACGAGGAACGGCTCATCCAGCAGCTCCGCGCCCAGGGCATCGACGCGTACCTGATCCGCCAGGGCACCCCCGACCGGGCCGGACTGCCGGCGCCGGTCGTGCAGCGGGTGGGGCAGGGCCGCAACTTCTCCGGCCGGCGTCTGGTCGACGGGCGGCCGGCACTGGTCGAGGCCCGGGCCCTGCGCAACGGCAGCGGGGTGGTCCTGGCCAGCCCGGTGAACGACGGATTCTGGCGGCAGGTGCTCATCGTCCTCTGGTTCCCGCTGCTCGCCGGGCTCGCCGCCGGGATCGCGGCCGGGCTGTTCCTGGCCCGGCGGCTGGCCCGGCCGATCCGCAACGCCGCCACCGCAGCAGCCCGGCTCAGCGCCGGTGACCGGGCGGTCCGGGTACCGGTCGAGGAGCCGGAGGAGGTCGCGGATCTGGCCCGGGCCCTGAACGGACTGGCCGCCGCCCTGGCCACCAGCGAGGGCCGGCAGCGGGAGTTCCTGCTGTCGGTCTCCCACGAACTGCGTACCCCGTTGACCGCTATCCGGGGCTACGCCGAGGCGCTCGCCGACGGTGTGATCGGGCCGGACCAGGCACCGCGTACCGGGCAGACCATGCTCGCCGAGGCGGAACACCTGGACCGGCTGGTCAGCGACCTGCTCGCGTTGGCCCGGCTGGAGGCCGCCGACTTCCCTCTCGAACCGGTCCGGGTCGACCTGGGCCGGCTGGCGGCGGACGCCGCCCAGACCTGGCAGGCGCGGTGCGCCGCCGTGCAGGTGGAGTTCCGGGCCGACTTGCCCACCGGGCCGGTCGTCGCGTACACCGATCCGGGCCGGATCCGGCAGGTGGTCGACGGGCTGCTGGAGAACGCGCTGCGGGTGGTGCCCCCGGGTGCGCCGGTGGTGCTCGCGGTCCGGGTCGCCGGTACGGGTCCGACGGCCGGCGGCACCATCGAGGTACGCGACGGCGGGCCCGGCTTCACCGACGACGACCTCGCGGTCGCCTTCGAACGGGGCGCGCTGCACCAGCGGTACCGGGGGGTACGCAAGGTGGGCAGCGGCCTCGGCTTGGCCCTGGCCGCCGGTCTGGTCCGCCGGCTCGGCGGGACGATCACCGCCGGGCACGCCCCGGAGGGTGGCGCCCGGTTCACCGTGGAGCTACCGGAACGCGGGCCAGTGCTCCGCCCTTCAGCTTCAGGGCGGGGGTGAAGGCTCGCGCGGGGAGGGCCGCCAAGGCCCGAGCAGTTAAGAGCGACCGGCAATAGGACTAGCGGGGCTGCGGCGCGCCCTGGCACATCGGCTGGCGGCGTTGTCGTCGTCGGCCATGCAACACCGGCATGGCCTCCTCCTCCGCCTTGCCACCCTCGGCCAGACCCCGCCTCGCCTCCACCGCTCTATTGCCGGTCGCTTTAAGCCGGACGATTCGGCTGCTCGATGTACTGCTTCACGATGCTCAGCGGTGCGCCGCCGACGGACCCGGCGAAGTACGAGCCCGACCACAGTTTGTAGTGCTGTACGAGGTCGGGGAACTCCTGCCGCAGGCGCGTACCGCAACTTTTTCGCCTCGGCCGTGGGCAAGCGCAAGGGTCGCAAGCTGGCCCCGCCCCGGTTCCGGTCGCGCAAGGACAACCGTCAGGCGATCCGGTTCACGAAGAACTCCCGGTTCAAGGTGCTCGACAACGGCCGTCTGCGGCTTGCGAAGATCGGGGACGTCGAGGTGCGCTGGTCGAGGGCGTTGCCCTCGGACCCGTCCAGCGTGGCGATCATCAAGGCCGCGGCCGGACGGTACTTCGGTCCACGCGCAGCGTGGAGTGAATCTCCGTCCTTAGACCGTGTGTCATTTGGGGTTGTTGACCTGCAAGGTCACTCGTTGACTGGGTGTGGGTGACGTGGAGAAGTACTGCCCGGATGCGTTGTGGCACCTCGC
>NZ_JBAKHU010000067.1:0-29001 GCF_036906895.1 Micromonospora sp. CPCC 206060 | reverse complement strand
GTTCCTGGTTCGGGTTGTCTTGGAGTGACAAACCTTGATACCGGAACCCCGCCTCTCACACCCCGATCAACACACCCTTGACCAGCCACGCCCACGCCTAACTGAACGGCGTTGAGACTAGACCGGCGTGCCGGGGTCCTCCGGCGGTCAGAGGGATGGTCGCGGCTGCGCTGCGGCCGGTGAGAGGAAGTGACTCAGGTGGCTCGGCAACGCGCGACGGCGCTGCTGGTGGATCTGGACGGCGTGCTCCGGCGCTGGGACGAGGCGGTCGTCGCCGGGGTGGAGAGCCGGTACGGCCTGCCGGCGGGTGCCCTGGTGGAGACCGCGTTGCACTGGGGGCGGCTCCAGCCGGTACTGGTCGGTCAGGTCAGTCACGCCGACTGGATGGTGCAGGTGGCCGAGGCGCTCGCCGAGCCGGCCGGTGGCCTGGACCGGGCCCGGGACGCGGTCGCCGAGTGGCAGAGCTACCGGGGTGAGATCGACCCGGACGTGCTCGCCCTGGTCCGGGAGGTACGCGCCGCCGGGCTGCCGGTGGGGCTGGCCACCAACGCCACCGACGCGCTCGACGCGGACCTGGTCACGCTCGGCCTGACCGGTGAGGTGGACCAGGTCTTCAACTCCTGGGAGTTGGGCGTGCACAAGCCCGCCAAGGAGTACTTCCAGCGGGCCTGCCTGGCCCTGGGGACCCCGCCGGAGCGGGTGCTCCTGGTCGACGACGACGACCGCGTGGTCCGGGGTGCGCGGGCGGCCGGGCTGTCCGCGTACCGGTGGAACGGGGTGGCGGACCTGCCGTACCTGCGGGCGGTACTGGACTACTGAGCGGTGGCCAGATCGTGCCACTGGCCCCGCCGGTCGAGGAAGTCCCCGCAAGCCCAGACGAACTGTACTGGGCGTCGGTGGGGATCAAGGCGACCTTCGAGAAGAAGTACGACGACTGGGCAGCGGACTCGTCGGCTTCGCCGAGCCCACCTACTCGGGTTACTCGGCGGCCGGGGTGAACGACGGCTCCCGGGACACCAGCCTCGGCGGTGCGTGCAGCTGGGCGAACGCCGCCGGCTGGGTGCCCCCGGCGGGCGGCCAGGTCCGGGGTAACACCGCGCTGAGCGTGACGGTGAACCTCGGCACCGCGCAGACCGCGCGGCTGGTCCGGATCAATGCCCTCCACGGTCCGACGCGCCAGCCTGGGTTCGTCCGGGTCAACGAGTTCGAGGTCTACTCGTCGTGGTCGTCGACGTGCCGCCGGGAGCCGGGTCACCGCCGAGCGGGTGGTGGCCCGGCTCCCGGTCGGCCCGCTCCCGGTGCTGACCAGCGTCCCCGTGGTCAGACGCCGGTCACGCCGTCGATCCGCTCCCGGATCAGGTCGGCGTGGCCGGCGTGCCGGGCGTACTCCTCGATCATGTGGACGTAGGTCCAGCGCAGGTTGATCTCCTCCCCGGAGCGCAGGTAGCCGTAGGTGTCGTCCAGCGAGCGGCCGGCCACCGCGGCCCGCGCCGCCGCCACCTCCTCGACGAGGATCGCCAGATCCGCCTCCGCGTCGGCGTCGTGGATGTCGTTGAGATCCTCGTCCGGGTCGTCTCCATTGCCGTACAAGCTGTCGATCGGCTCACCGGCCACGTTCATCCGGAACCACCAGCGCTCGTTGTCGGCCATGTGCCGGACCAGCCCCAGCAGGGTGAGCCCGGACGGCTCCACGCTGGGGATCCTGAGCTGCTCGGCGGTCAGCCCGGCGCACTTGCTGAGCAGGGTCTGCCGGTGGTGGTCGAGCCAGCCGTCGAGCATGGTGCGCTCGTCGCCGAGGGTGGGCGTGGTGGGCCGGGTGACGTCCGGTGCGGTCCAGGTCATCGGGCCATGGTCGCGTACGGATGTGACACCTGCTCCGCCGATCATGGAGTTGTGGTGCCCTACAGAAGCCACATACCGGGCTGAATCGACCACCATAACTCCATGATCGACGGGGTGGGGGTGGTGGTTCAGCCGGTGCTGAGCCGCTCCTGCGCCACTACCCGCAGCTCACCGGTCTTCGTGGTGCCCTCGATCACCACGTCGGCGGTGCGCCCGGTGTGCACCAGGGTGCCCACCGCGTTGCCGAAGTACGGGCCGTCGAGCTTGTGCCAGCGCACCGACGGCCGGCGTACCCCGGCCGAGCGGGCCAGCGCGCGGGCCACCCCGGACGGCCCGGCGGACCAGCCCAGCCGCATCAGCGGGCGCATCCCGGCCGGTACCTGGTTGTGGACCGGTGAGCAGGTGAGCTGGTGGACCGGGGTCACCACCGACGGGTCGGCGAACCGGGCCCGGGCCACGTACGAGTGGTGCACGTCACCAGAGAGCACGCTGATCGAGGCCGGCGGGGCGTACGCCGGGCCGGCCCCCACCCGGTCACCGGGCTTACCCGGCCGGCCGCTGCCGATCCGGGCGAAGAGCGCGTTGAGCGCGTCGAAGGAGCGCTGGAAGGCCGCCCAGTGTTCCAGGTCCAGCATTCGGCGCAGCCGCTCGGAGAGCGTCGCCACCCAGGGCCTGCGCGACCCGGCCAGCCGCTCGTTCCACGCCTCGACGTGGTGGATGCCGGGCGGCAGCAGCCAGGGCAGCGAGGAGCCGATCACCAGGTGGTCGTACCGGCCGTGGGCCTGGTCGGTGAACCACGACCACTCGCCCGGCGGCAGCATGGCCCGGCTGGCCGGCTCCAGCACCCGGCTGCACCGGTTGTCCAGCATCACCAGCCGGGTCCGGCCCAGGTCGACCGCGTAACTCCACTGGTAACTGCGCGCCCGCCCGGGCGAGTGCGAGGAGTGAGCGAAGCGAGCCCCGCAGTCACCAGCGGAGAGCCGACCCGGTTCGGTGTCGTGCGCGAGGTCCGACTCCTGGTCGACCCGTTCGCCGAACTCGGTGAGCACCCCGGTGGCGTCGCCGGCCGTGACCACCTTGGCGTAGACCGGGTCGGCGTCGATCTCGTCCGGGGACAGGTTGCCCAGGTGCTGGTAGACCCAGTAGGAGGCGAGCCCGCTGCGGATCCGCTCCGCCCACCAGGGCTGGGCCCGCATGTCGGACCGCCAGGCGGCCGAGGTGTTCCAGTCGTCGATGATCTCGTGATCGTCGAAGATCATCACGCTCGGCACGGTGGAGAGCAGCCAGCGGATCTCCGGATCCCGCCACGACTCCAGGTAGAGCTTGGTGTACTCGTCGAAGCTGACCACCTGGTCGGCCGGGGCGCCCGCCGGCCGCCGGTGCCGCCGCCGCAGCAGGCGACGCACCGTCGGCGAGGTCTCGTCCGCGTACACCTGGTCGCCGAGGAGCACCAGCAGGTCGGGCAGGTCATCCGCCGCCGTGCCGGCCATCAGGCGCCGGGCGTACGCGTCGAGCGCGTCCGGCGGCAGTTTGCGGGTGGTCGCGTGCTGGGTGGTCTCCCGGCAGGAGCCGAAGACCAACCGGACCGGCTGGTCGGTGTCGTCGGCCGCCCGGGTGCGGATCACGCTGGGCGGAAACTCGCCTTCCGGCTGCGGCCAGACCGGCTCGCCGTCGAGCAGCACCTCGTAGGTCGTCGCCGACCCCGGGGTGAGTCCGGTCACCACCACGATCGCGTAGTGGTGGTCGTACGCGGTGAAGGTGGCGGCCTCGCCGGAGGCCCCGTCGGCGGTGCGGACCCGGACCACCGCCGGTGCGCTGGTCTCCACCCAGACCGTGGCCCGCGTGCCGACCACCCGCCGCAGCAGTGGGCCGATGAGCAGGCGGGACGTGGACATGGGCGGACCTCCGGAAGCTGAGGGATTTCCACTTTCCTACCCGGTGGCCCGGTCCGCCACCCCTGCCCGTGGGCCCGGTGAGCGTACCCAAGGGCATCAGGGGCGCGGGTGGTGCCGCCGAGAGGACGTACGTGCCGGCATCTGACAGGATTTCCGCATGCAGGAATACCTCATCGTCGCGCTGACCCTGCTCGGTGTGCTGATCCTCGCCGGGCTCGGCCTGCTGGTGCCCCGGCTGCGCCGCCGGCCGCAACCGCCGCTGCCCGAGGAGGCCGTCGACACCCGTACCGGGGAGAAACTGGCCGGCCCGCCGGTCGAGGCGCCCGAGGCAGACCTGGACACCGGCATCCTGGTGGAGGCGCCGCCGGTCGAGGCCCCGCCCGCGCCGGTGCTGGAGACCCCCGAGCCGACCGCCGGCCGGCTGGTCCGGCTCCGGTCCCGGTTGGCCCGCTCGCAGAACGTCTTCGGCAAGGGGCTGCTCGGCCTGCTCTCCCGGGACCGGCTCGACGAGGACACCTGGGAGGAGATCGAGGACAGCCTGATCACCGCGGACGTCGGGATCGAGGCCACCCGGGAGATCGTCGACCGGCTGCGCGAGCAGACCCGGGTGCTCGGCACCCGCTCCGGCGCCGAACTGCGCGCCCTGCTCGCCACCGAGCTGGTCAAGGCCCTGGACCCGGGCCTGGACCGGTCGCTGAAGACCGCCACCGCCACCGGCGTACCGGCGGTCGTGCTGGTGGTCGGGGTCAACGGCGCCGGCAAGACCACCACCTGCGGCAAGATCGCCCGGGTGCTGGTGGCGGACGGGCGCAGCGTGGTGCTCGGCGCGGCCGACACCTTCCGGGCCGCCGCCGCCGACCAGCTCGCCACCTGGGCCGGCCGGGTCGGTGCCGAGGTGGTCCGTGGGCCGGAGGGCGCCGACCCGGCCTCGGTGGCCTTCGACGCGGTCCGGCGCGGCATCGACGCCGGGGTGGACACCGTCCTGATCGACACCGCCGGCCGGCTCCAGAACAAGGTCGGCCTGATGGACGAGCTGGGCAAGGTCAAGCGGGTGGTGGAGAAGCACGGACCGGTCGACGAGACCCTGCTGATCCTGGACGCCACCACCGGGCAGAACGGTCTGGAGCAGGCCCGGGTCTTCACCGAGGTGGTGGACGTCACCGGGGTGGTACTCACCAAGCTCGACGGCACCGCCAAGGGCGGCATCGTCATCGCCGTGCAGCGCAAGCTGGGCATCCCGGTCAAGCTGGTCGGCCTCGGTGAGGGGCCGGACGACCTGGCGCCGTTCGACGCCGCCCAGTTCGTCGACGCGCTGCTGGGCGAACCGTCCGGCCCGAACGCGTAACCTCGGGTGTTCTACCGCGAACCGGCGCCACGCCTCGGGAGACCGTACGTGACTGCACAGGAGATCCCGCTGCACGGCGGCAACGTCAGCACCGTCGTACGGGTCGGTGACACCGTCCGTCGTAACGCGGGCCCGTGGACCCCTTCGGTGCACGCGCTGCTGCGACACCTGGAGTACGTCGGCTTCACCGGCTCACCCCGGGCGCTCGGCATGGACGAGCGCAACCGGGAGGTCCTGTCGTACCTGGAGGGGGAGTGCGGGGAGTACCCGCTGGCCCCGCACTGGGTCACCGACGAGGCGCTGGTCACCGTCGCCACCATGCTGCGGATGTTCCACGACGCGCAGTACGGGTTCGTCCCGCCGCCCGGGGCGGTCTGGCGTTCGTTCGGGCCGCCCCCGCCGGACACCGAGGTGATCTGTCACCACGACGCCGCCCCGCACAACGTGATCTGGCGGCCGGACGGCACCCTCGGTCTGATCGACTTCGACCTGGCCTCGCCCGGCGCCCGGATCTACGACGTGGCGTACGCGGCCTGGACCTGGGTACCGCTCTTCTCCGACCGGGACTCCTACACGCTGGGCTGGAAACGGCCGGACCGGCCCCGCCGGCTGCGGCTCTTCGCCGACGCGTACGGGCTGATCCCCCGGGACCGGCACCGGCTGATCCGCACCATCCGCAAGCGGATCGTGGACCACGTGGAGGGCATCCGGCGGATGGCCGCAGCGGGCGAACCGGCGTTCGTCCGGATCGTGCACAAGGGTCACCTCCGGCGCCCCATGCGTGATCTGCGCCTGCTCGACTACGAGCGGCACACCCTGGAGTACGCGCTGCGCTGACGTCCGGATACCGCGCTGGCGGTGAGGTTTTCTTCACACGTTCGAAACAACCCGTGACCGTTCGGAAACCGGCCGGAGAGCGAGCGTGAAACAGGGGGCCGGAAGGCTTTCGGCCAACCGGCGTACGGGCGACGTTGCCTCGGAAGCCGCGGAGGAGGGAACTTCACCTTTAGGAGGCCAGCGTGCCTGAAGCACCCACGATCGATTCCGGCAACACCGTCTGGTTGCTGGTCTCGACCGCGCTCGTGCTGCTCATGACGCCCGGACTGGCACTGTTCTACGGTGGCCTTAACCGGTCCAAGGGCGTGCTCAACATGATGATGATGAGCTTCTCCGCCATCGGGCTCATCTCGGTCCTGTGGTGGTTCTACGGCTTCAGCGTCGCCTTCGGGTCCGACGTGAACGGATTCTGGGGCAACCCGGGCGACTACCTCGGCACCAAGACCTTCCTGGCCGAGACCGACCTGTGGGGCGCGACCGCCGAGAACCCCAGCGGCATCGGGGTACCGCTCTACGTGTTCATGGCGTTCCAGATGGTCTTCGCGGTGATCACCGTCGCGCTGATCAGCGGCGCCGTCTCCGACCGGGCCAAGTTCGCCGGCTGGCTGCTCTTCGCCTTCGGCTGGGCCACCCTGGTCTACTTCCCGGTCGCCCACTGGGTCTGGGGCGGCGGCATCATCGGTGCCGACCTGCACGCGCTCGACTTCGCCGGTGGTACGGCGGTGCACATCAACGCCGGTGCCGCGGCACTCGCCCTGGTACTGGTGCTCGGCAAGCGGCTCGGCTGGCCCCGCGAGGGCATGAAGCCGCACAACATCCCGCTGGTGGCGCTCGGCGCCGGCCTGCTCTGGTTCGGCTGGTTCGGGTTCAACGCCGGTTCCGAACTGACCGTCGACTCGGTGGCCGGGCTCGCGTTCCTGAACACCCAGCTCGCCACCGCCGCCGCGGTGCTCGCCTGGCTCGCCGTCGAGTGGATCAAGAGTGGTAAGCCGACCATGGTCGGTGCCTCCTCCGGTGCCATCGCCGGTCTGGTCGCCATCACCCCGGCCTGTGGTTTCATCGCCCCCTGGGCGTCGGTGCTGCTCGGCCTGGTGGCCGGCGCGGTCTGCGCCCTGGCGGTCAGCCTGAAGTACAAGCTCGGCTACGACGACTCGCTCGACGTGGTCGGCGTGCACTTCGTCGGCGGCTGGATCGGCTCGCTCTGGCTCGGCCTGTTCGCCACCAACTCGGTCAACGGCGCGATCAGCGACGTGATCGGCGCCTCCGACGGCCTCTTCTACGGTGGCGGGCTGACCCAGCTCGGCCGGCAGGCCCTGGCCGGCCTGATCGTCACCGCCTGGTCCTTCGGGGTGGCCTGGGTGCTCGCCTTCGTGATCGAGAAGACCATCGGGTTCCGGGTCAAGCCGGAGGCCGAGGTCGAGGGCATCGATCTCGCCGAACACGCCGAGTCGGCGTACGACCTCTCCCCGGCCGGTGGCGGCAGCGGTGGTGCCTTCGCCATGGCCGGTATCTCCCCGACCGGCAGCGCCGTCGGCCCGGGCAAGCCGGCCGCGGAGCCTACCGGGCAGGTCAGCGAAAAGGTCGCCGGTTAACGTTCTGCGAGATGGAGGGGTTGGACATGAAGCTGGTGACCGCAGTCATCAAGCCGTACCAGCTGGACGCGGTGAAGGAGGCCCTGCACGCCCTCGGCGTGGCCGGCCTGACCGTCAGCGAGGTCCAGGGCTACGGCCGGCAGAAGGGGCACACCGAGGTCTACCGGGGTGCCGAGTACACGGTCGAGTTCCTGCCGAAGATCCGGGTGGAGGTGCTCACCGACGAGATCGACGTCGACAAGGTGGTCGACGCGATCGTCGGGGCGGCCCGGACGGGCAAGATCGGTGACGGCAAGGTCTGGGTGACGGCGGTGGAGGACGTGGTCCGGGTACGCACCGGCGAACGTGGCCTCGACGCCCTCTGAGCCACCGTCACCGCCATGACCCCGTTGATCAAGGGAACTCCGTCGGGACACACTCCCCCTGACGAGGACCCCCTGATCAACGGGGTCAGCGCCGTTTCCGGAGCCGGCGGGATCGACCGGACCGGTGTCGGCGCCGCCGCCCGGGAGAGCCGGGCCGCGGCACTGGACACCTGGCTGACCGGGCTGCTGCCGGCCGGCGTCGACCGGATCGCGCTGGTCGCCGTCGGCGGACTCGGCCGCCGGCAGTGCGCCCCGTACGGCGACCTCGACCTGATCCTGCTGCACGACGGGGTACCGGGCGTCGACGAACTGGCCGCCGCGCTCTGGTACCCGATCTGGGACGCCCGGCTCGGGCTGGACCACTCGGTGCGGACCGTACCGGAGGCGCTCGACGTGGCCGGCGAGGACGTGAAGGTGGCCCTCGGGCTGCTCGACGCCCGGCACGTCGCCGGTGACCCGGAACTCACCCGGCAACTCGCCACCGCCGCCGCCGAACAGTGGCGGCGCACCGCCGTCCGCCGGCTCCCCGGGCTGCGGGAGATCACCACCGCGCGCTGGGCCGCCCACGGCGAGCTGGCTTTCCTCCTCGAAGGCGACCTCAAGGAATCCGCCGGTGGGCTGCGTGACCTGGGCATTCTGCGGGGCATCGCCGCCGCCGGGATCACCGACGCGCTCCGCCCGGCGGTCCGCGCCGCCCACCTGCGCCTGCTCGACACCCGGGACGCGCTGCACGCCGCCGTCGGGCGGCGGGTGGACCGGCTGGTCGCCCAGGAACGCGCCGGGGTCGGCACCCGGCTCGGCCTGGACGACCCCGACCTGCTGCTGCGCCGGGTCGCGCAGGACGCCCGGACGGTCAGCCACGCGCTGGACGACGCCTGGCGGGCCGCCGACCGGTTGCGCGGCAACTCCGGCCGCCCGTCCTCGGGCCGGTCGTTCCCCGCCGACGGGCGGGCCCGTACCGCCGACGGCCGACCGGTCCGCCGACCGGTCGCCCGGGACGTCGTCGAGCAGGACGGCGAACTGGTGCTGGCCCGTACCGCGATCGGCGCCCGACCCGACCCGAGCCTGTCCCTGCGGGTGGTCGCCGCGTCCGCCACCACGAGGCTGCCGATCTCCCGGGCCACCTGCGAATGGCTCGCCGCCTACTGCCCGGCGCTGCCGGTGCCCTGGCCGGTGGAGGCCCGCAGCGCCCTGGTCACCCTGCTCGGCGCCGGCACCGGCCTGATCGCCGCCTGGGAGACCGCCGACCGGTACGGCCTGGTCGACGCCTGGTTCCCGGAGTGGCCCCGGATGCGCAGCCTGCCGCAGCACAACGCGGTGCACCGCTACACGCTGGACCGGCACCTCGTGCAGACCGCCGCCGAGGCCGGCCGGTACGCCCGCGAGGTGGACCGCCCCGACCTGCTGCTGCTCGGCGCCCTGCTGCACGACGTCGGCAAGGGCCTGCCGGGTGCGGACCCTGATGTCCCCGCCGACCACAGCACGGTCGGCGCCCCGATCGCCGGGGCGGTCGCCGCCCGGATGGGGCTGCCGGACGCCGAGGTGGCGATGATCGAGCGGCTGGTCCGGCTGCATCTGCTGCTGCCCGACGTGGCCACCCGGCGCGACCTCGGTGACCCGGTGACCATCTCCCGGGTGGCCGAGGCGGTCGGTGACCCGGCCACCCTGGACCTGTTGCACGGCCTGGTCCGGGCCGACGCCAAAGCCACCGGTCCGGCCGCCTGGTCGGACTGGAAAGGCCGGTTGATCGCCGAACTGGTCCGCCGGGTGCACACCGCCCTGGACACCGGCGTGCTGCCCGACCCACCGGTACCCGACCCGGCGCTGGTCGCCGGACCACTGCCGGCCGTACACCTGACCGAGGGGATCGTCACGGTGGCCGCAGCCGACCGGCGCGGACTGCTCGCCACGGTGGCCGGCTGCCTGGCGCTGCACCGGCTGGACGTGGTCGCCGCAGACGCCGCCACCATCGACGACCGGGCCCTGGTCGAGTTCCGGGTGCAGCCCCGCTACGGCCTGGCCGCCGACCCGGTCGCGCTCGCCGCCGACCTGCGCCGGGCGGTGACCGGTGACGTCTCGGTGACCCAGCGGCTGCGCGGACGGGCGCTGGCCGCCCGCTCCGACGACGCCGACCCGAAGGTGGTCTGGCACCGGGACGCGGCCACCGACGCGGTGGTGCTGGAGTTGCGGGCGGCCGACGCGGCCGGACTGCTCTACCGGGTCTGCGCGGCGCTGGACGAGGCCGGTGCGCAGGTCCGCGCCGCCCGGATCGCCACGCTCGGCAGCGCCGTGGTGGACGCGTTCTACCTGGTCGGTGGCTGGCCGGACGACGCCGAACGGGCCCGGCTGGAGCAGGCCGTCCTCGCTGCGGTGTAAGGAAGGGCCCCCGCTTAACGCATTTGGTAGAGGAAGGGCCCCTTGTTAACACCCGCGCCCCGGCTACCGTACCGCAGTGATCATCTGGCTGAACGGGGCGTTTGGCGCTGGCAAGACCACGATCGCGGGTGAGTTGTGCCGTCGGCTGCCCGGCGCCCGGCGGTTCGACCCCGAGCAGGTTGGCGCCGTGCTGCGCCGTGCTGCGCCGGGTACGGCCGGTACCGACCGGGGACTACCAGGACCTGCCGTCCTGGCGGCGTTGGACGGTACGCCTGGCGTGGCTGGCGGCCCGGGGCGGCCGGTCGGTGGTCGTACCGATGACGGTGTTGCGGCCCGACCACCGTGCCGCGCTCCTCGGCGGCCTGCGGGACCGGGGCCTCGCGGTGCGGCAGGTGGTGCTCCGGGTGCCGGCGCCGGTGCTGCGCGACCGGATCGACGCGGACCGGGTGGAGGCGGCGGCGCGCGACTGGCGGCATGCCCACCTGGACCGGGCGCTGGGCCTGACCCAGCCTGTTCTCAAGCGCCGATCATGAAGTTGTTGTGGCGACACGCCGACGCGAAGGGCGACAACTTCATGATCAACGAAACCGGGTGCGGGAGTGTGGCGGCCGGCCTGCCGGTGGCCGGAGGCGGCGACGGAGGCGGGCGGCTACCCTAGCGGTGGCCGGACGTGGCATGCCGGTTGCATCGTGACCGCCGAAACCTGACAAACGGGATGTTCGCGTGTTTGACACCTTGAGTGACCGCCTTTCCGGCATCTTCACCAAGCTCCGTGGCAAGGGCCGGCTGACCGACGCCGACATCGACGCCACCGCGCGCGAGATTCGCCTGGCGCTGCTGGAGGCTGATGTCGCCCTGCCGGTGGTCAAGGGCTTCATCACCAACGTCAAGGAGCGGGCGCGTGGGGTCGAGGTCTCCCAGGCGCTGAACCCGGCCCAGCAGATCGTCAAGATCGTCAACGAGGAGCTGATCGCGGTCCTCGGCGGCGAGGGTCGTCGGCTTCAGTTCGCCAAGCAACCGCCCACCGTGATCATGCTCGCCGGCCTTCAGGGTTCCGGTAAGACCACCCTGGCCGGCAAGCTGGCCCGCTGGCTCAAAGCCCAGGGCCACCAGCCGCTGCTGGTCGCCGCCGACCTCCAGCGCCCCAACGCCGTCGGGCAGCTCCAGGTGCTTGGTGGCCGGGCCGGGGTCGAGGTGTACGCCCCGGAGCCCGGCAACGGCGTCGGCGACCCCGTGCAGGTGGCCCGCGCGTCGATCGAGCACGCCCGCCGGGCGGCCCGGGACATCGTCGTCGTCGACACCGCCGGACGACTCGGTATCGACGCCGAGATGATGCAGCAGGCCGCCGACATCCGGGACGCGGTCCAGCCGGACGAGGTCATCTTCGTCATCGACGCGATGGTCGGTCAGGACGCGGTCCGTACCGCCGAGGCGTTCCGGGACGGCGTCGGGATCACCGGTGTGGTCCTCTCCAAGCTCGACGGCGACGCCCGGGGTGGTGCCGCCCTCTCCGTCCGGCAGGTCACCGGCCAGCCGATCCTCTTCGCCTCCACCGGCGAGAAGCTGGAGGACTTCGACGTCTTCCACCCCGACCGGATGGCCAGCCGGATCCTCGGCATGGGCGACGTCCTCACTCTGATCGAGCAGGCCGAGGCGGCCTTCGACGCCGATCAGAAGGAGAAGATGACCGCCAAGCTGATGGGCGGCGAGCAGTTCACCCTGGAGGACTTCCTCGACCAGCTGATCGCGGTCCGGCGGATGGGCCCGATCGCGAACGTGCTGGCCATGATGCCCGGCATGGGGCAGATGAAGGACCAGCTTGCCGAGCTGGACGACAAGCACTTCGACCGGGTCACCGCGATCATCCGGTCGATGACCCCGGGCGAGCGCACCAACCCGAAGATCATCAACGGTTCCCGCCGGGCCCGGATCGCCGCCGGCTCCGGGGTCACCGTCATGGACGTCAACCAGCTGCTCAACCGCTTCACCGACGCGCAGAAGATGATGAAGCAGATGGGCGGCATGATGGGCCTGCCCGGTGCCGGCCGGCGCAAGGCGACCAAGTCGCCGAAGAACAAGCGCAAGGGCACCAAGGGCGGCGGTCGGCCCCGTACGGGCGCCCCGGCCGGAGGGCTGCCGGGCGGCTTCCCCGGTGGCATGCCGCAGCTGCCGCCGGGCATGGACCCGAACGCGCTGGCCGGTGGGCAGGGGCTGCCCCCGGGCTTCAAGCTGCCCAAGCTGGACTTCAACAAGCTGACCCGCCGGGACGACGACAAGAAGTAGCGCCGGCAGGTAGTAGCGCCGGCAGGTAGTAGCGCCGGCAGGTAGTAGCGCCGGCAGGTAGTAGCGCCGACGTGGGGCCCGGCCTGAGCGGCCGGGCCCCACTACGCACTGCGGGTCAGGTCAGGACACCAGGTCCGGCCGGTTGGTCACCCGTACCGCGTTGATGATCGGCCTGCCGAAGCCCTTGTGCGTCACGAACCGCACGTTGAGCTGACCGTCGACGACCTGGACGGTGTACGTCTTGGTCAGCGCGGCGAAGCTGCCCACCTCGTTGGCGACGTCCAGCGACGGCAGCACCTCCTGCCCCTCGATCAGTACGTCGAAGAGCCGCTTGTTCGGGGCCTGCGACCGTACCTCGGCGAAGTCCAGCTCGACGGTGTAGTAACCGTCGGCCAGCCCGTCGACCCGGTACTCGTACATTCCCTCGCGCTGGTCGGCGAAGCGGGCCGGGTCGTTGGTACCGGTGATCGTGGTGCTGGTCGACTGCCGGCTGGAGGTACCCAGCCAACCGGCCCCACCGGCGGTCCACGCCTGGTCCGGCGACCAGGTCTGCCCCTCGACGTCGGCCCGACCGGCGGTCGCGCCGGCGTCGATGGCCAGGGTGTAGCTCGGCACCACCAGGGTGACCGGGACGGTGATCACCGGACGCCGGCCGCTGTTCGAGGCGATCTGGAGCTTGGCCTGGTGGAAGGTGCCGGCGGTGAGCCCGGTGCTGGTGACCGCCACGCCGACGCTGTGCCGGCCGCCGGTGGCCAGCGTGCCGGCCGCCCCGGTCAGGGTCAGCCAGCCGATGTCCTGCGGCTGCCCGGCGGCGTTCAGTTCGGTGACCGTGAAGTCGGCACCGAGCGCGCCGGTGTTGCTCAGCCCGATTTCCCGGGACCGGGTCTGATCGGCCGGGGCGATCACCGAGAGGCTGCTGACCGGGGTGCTGACCCGGGCGGTGCGCAGCGCTGCGGCGCGGACGTCCGCGCCGCCGGCCGTCAGGGTGACCGTGGCCGAGGCCGGCTCGTAGTGCTCCTTGGCCATGCCGAGCGCGACCGCGCCGGCCGGGGCCTGCACGAGGTACGCCCCCTCGGCGTCGGTGGTCTCGGTGACGGTGGCGTCGCCGATCTGGGCGGTCACCGTGGCACCGACCACCGGCTGCCCGTCGTTGGCGTCGGTGAGCACACCGGCGAGCACGCCGGTCCGGGTGGACCGGAACGCGAGTGCCGTGCCGTCGGCGATCGCCGAGCTGTTGTACGAGTACTCGAACCCGACGCTGCCGTTGACGTTCTCCAGGCCGATGGAGGCGCCGGTACCGGTCTCCGCACCGGTGCCGTCGATGTCGGCGTACCGGTAGGTGATCGCGCCGTCCTCACTGATCGCCGCGCTGAAGGTGATCCGCTGCGACCGGTCGGCGAAGATCGCGACGTTCCGCCATTCCACCGTGAAGGTGCGGTGCGGCTTCACGCCGGTGACCGTGGTGTAGATGCCCGAGTCGGCCTCGACGTACAGGTCGTCCCAGAACGGGTACAGCGCCAGGTTGGGGGTACCGGTGGCCGGCAACACGGTGTTGGCCCGGCTGGTCGAGGCGGTGCCGAAGCCGAGCACACCGTTGGTGCTGATCCAGGCGTCCCGGTACGACTTGCCGTAGAGCGGTACCCGGAACGGCAGGGTGACCGGGGTGGTCCGGTCGTCGCCGGTCAGGGCCACCAGTTCGGTTCCGGCGGTGAAGGAGCCACCGGCCGCGCCGCAGGCGTAGCCGAAGCCGTCCACCCGGTCCGGCAGGGTGACGTCCAGGACGGTGTCGGCGCTCACCGTGGCCGCCCGGCTGACCGCGTCGGCACACCGGTAGGCGTGCTCGAAGCGGATGTCGTACCCGCCCTGCGGCACGGTCACGCTGTAGTGGCCCGCCGCGTCGGCGATCGTGCTGAGCGGGGTGCCGAGCACGGTCACCTTCGCGCCCCCGGCCGGTCCGGCCGAGGTGCTCACCGTGCCGCTGAGGACGGCCGAGGGGGCCTGCTCGACGGTGATGTCGACGTCGACGGTCTGGTTCTCGGCGATGGTGGCCGAGCCGGTGGCGGTGCGGTAGCCGAACTTGCTCACCGAGATGGTGTAGTCGCCGACCATCAGCCGGTCGAAGGCGTACGAGCCGTCGGCGGCGGTGGTGGCGGTACGGCTCATCGGGCCGGTGACGGTGACGGCGGCACCGGCGAGCGGGGCGCCGCCCGAGGTGACCTGACCGCCGAGGGCACCGAGCGCACCCCGGGGGGTGGCGTTGACGGCGGCGTACGCGTCCAGCCGGCCCTCACCGAAGACGTTGTTGTCGTCCACGGTGCCGCCGCAGGTGAGCGCGTCCACGTCGATCGCGGTGTCGTCCAGGATCGCCTTGGTCGCGGCGATGTCACCCTGGATGGCGGGGGAGGCCGACCACATCAGCGCCACCACGGCGGCGGTGTGCGGGGAGGCCATCGAGGTGCCGCTGAACGAGCCGTACCCGGTCCGGGTGGAGGAGCGCACGTTTGCGCCCGGGGCGGCGATGTTCGGCTTGATGTCGCCGTTCTCGCCGGTACCCCGGCTGGAGAAGCTGGCGATGGCGTTGTTGATGTCGAACGCGCCGGAGCTGTAGCTGATGGTGTACGAGCCGGGGCTGCCCGAGGTGTTGCAGTTCGGCCCGCTGTTGCCGTTGGAGAACGCCGGGAAGATGCCGGCGGCCACCCAGGACGAGACGATCTCGGTGTACCACGGGTCGTAGGTGCTGGAGCCCCAGGAGTTGTTCACGATGTCCGGGGCGAGGTCCGGGCGCGGGTTGGCGCCGGTCAGGTCGGTGGGGGCGACCATCCACTGGCCGGAGGCCATCAGCGAGGTCCGGGAGCAGGAGCTGGACTCGCAGCCCTTGGCGGCGATCCAGGTCGCGTTCGGGGCCACCCCGATGACGTTGGCGCCGTCCAGGCCGACCATGGTGCCCATGGTGTGGGTACCGTGGTCGTTGTTGTCACAGGGGGCGGCGGAGCCGCAGGCTCCCGAGGGGTCGTACCAGCTGTAGTTGTGGTCGTAGCTGCCGTCCGCCTTCCGGCCCCGGTAGCTGGCGTTGACCGCCGGGTGCTGGAAGTTGACACCGGTGTCGATGTTGGCGATGACGATGCCCTCGCCCCGGACGCCGAGGTCGTTCCAGACCCGGGGGGCGCTGATCCGGTCGATGTTCCACTCGATGCCGTCGAGAGCTGGGACGACGTCGCCGGGGAGCGGCTCGGGGATGTCGACCGGGTCGTCGGCGAGGATCTCGGAGACCTCGGCGCGGACTGCGATCTCACCGAGCAGGTCGGCGTCACCGGTCACCTTGATGGTGTTGGCCAGCCAGAACGGGGTGAACTCGGCCCCGCGCTTGTTCAGCAGGGCGCGTAGCCCGGCCTGGCTGCGGTTGGCGTGCTCGGTCTTGGCACGGTAGACGTGGGCGGCCTTGTCGGCCTTGCGGTGGAGTTTCTTCGCGCCGGCCAGGTCGGCCTTGCTGTCGAGGAAGACCCAGAAGCTGGTCTTGCCGTCCCGGGCGAGCCGGTCGGTGACCTTCCGGTCCGTCTTGTTGGCCACGGCCTTCGCCTCGGTCTGTTCAGGGCTGGCCGCTGCGGCGGGGTTACCGCCGATACCGATCGGCAGGGCGATACCGACCGCCAGGCCGGCTACTGCCATACGCCATCGCTTTGGTGACACTAACTCGACACTCCTTTGTGGTGAGGCGAGGCTACGAAAGTCCGAGGCGTACTCGGACGATCGGAGAATCGTGCCGCCTGAAGGTTCCCTGCATCAAGACCTATGGAAATAAATAAATTTGTCAATCGCCTTTCCTGGCTGTCCCCGGGATTAGGGGTTCGTCGGCGGGTCGTCGGGGTGGCCGGCGACAATGACCCCCACGCACCGACCGGGTGAGACGACGGAGGACCGATGGCCTGGCACGTTCGCGGAGCAGTCCTGCCCGACGACGAGGTACGCGACATCTACCTGGTCGGGGACCGGGTCACCTTCGAGCCGGTGCCCGGCGCGGAGACGATCGCCGACCGGGGCTTCGTCCTACCCGGCCTGGTCGACGCGCACTGCCACATCGGGATCGCCCCGGGCGGCGCCCCGGTCCGCTCGCTCGACGAGGCCCGGGGGCTGGCCGCCGCCGACCGGGACGCCGGGGTGCTGGCCATCCGGGATGCCGGTTCGCCCTTCCCATACCCGGAACTGGACGACGACCCGGACGTGCCGCGACTGGTCCGCGCGGGCCGGCACGTCGCTCCGCCGAGACGTTATCTGCGGGATATCGGCGTGGAGGTGGCGGCGCCCGACGTGACGGCGGCGGTCACCGCGCAGGCCCGGGCCGGCAGCGGCTGGGTGAAACTGGTCGGCGACTGGATCGACCGGGGCGCCGGGGACCTGGCGCCGGCCTGGGACCCGGCGACCATGGCAGCCGCCGTCGAGGCCGCGCACGCCGCCGGGGTACGCGCCGCGGTGCACACCTTCTCCGAGTCGGCCGTGGAGATCATGGTGCGGGCCGGCGTCGACTCGGTCGAGCACGGTACCGGGCTCAGTCTCGACCTGATCGACGAGATGGCCCGGCGGGGCACCGCCCTGGTCCCCACCATGATCAACATTGCCACCTTCGGCGACATCGCCGACCGGGCCCGGGAGCGGTTCCCGGGGTACGCCAAGCACATGCTCGCCCTACGGGACGGTTTCCCCGACGTGGTCCGGGCGGCGTACGAGGCGGGGGTGCCGGTCTACGTCGGCACGGACGCCGGCGGTGGCATCAACCACGGGCTGGCCGCCGAGGAGATGCTGCTGCTGCACGAGCGGGCCGGGATGTCCCCGGTGGACGTTCTCGCCGCCGCCTCCTGGCAGGGTCGGCAGTGGCTGGGCTTCGCCGGTCTGGTCGAGGGCGGCCCGGCCGACCTGGTGGTCTACGACAGCGACCCGCGCGCCGACCTGCGGGTGGTCCGGGCGCCCAGCCGGATCGTGCTGCGCGGCCGGATCGTCCGCTGATCCACCCCGCCCCTGGCCTCACGGGTTGATCATGAAGTTGTTGCCGCGACACGCCGGGCGGCGAAACAACCACTTCATGATCAACCCCGGTCGGGGGCGGGGACGGTGGCGGAGGCGAAGAGCTGCCCGGCCAGCTCGGCGAGGAGCCGGGCGGTCTGCTCGATCGGCGCCACCGGCAGCACGATGTGACTGACCACCAACCGGACCACCGCGTCCGCCGCGAAGGCGGCCCGGATCGGATCGGTCGGCGGAAGGCGCTCGGCCGCCCAGGCGAGCAGCGCACCGGTCGCCTCGGTCAGCACCAGCTCGGACCGGGTGGTCAGGTACGGCAGCAGCGCGTCCGAACCACCCCGGGCGCTGGTCAGGATCGCCTTGATCAGCGGGTTGCCGGCCGCCTCGGTCAGGGTGTGCGCGATCGCCGCGTACGCCGCGCCCGGCACGTCGCCGCCGTGCGCCCGCAGGGTCTCCCGGACCGCGGTGACGAACCGGTCGACCTCGCGTTGCGCCAGCGCCTCGGCCAACCCGGACTTGCTGCCGAACTCGTTGTAGACCGTCTGCCGGCTGACCCCGGCCAGGCGCGCCACGGCACCCATCCGGACGCTGTCCCAGCCGATGGCGACCGTCTGCTCCCGGGCCGCGTCGACGATTCCGTCCCGCAGCCGCTGCCGCCCGGTCTGCCGCAACTCGCTCATCGTGCCTGCCGTAACTCGCTCATCGTGCCTGCCGTAACTCACTCATAGTGGTAAAAGTCTACGGTGGCCGGCGGCCCGGAGCCGGACACCGAGACACCCGACCGGACGGTGGCACCGGCCGGACGCGCGGGGCTGCCGGCCGGGACGCGCGGGGCCACCGGTGCGGGTATGCCGGTCCGCGCGCGGGGACCCGCCAGGTGGCGAATAGGATGTGCGGTCATGGCACGCGTGCTCACTCCCCGTGCGGAGGATTTTCCCCGCTGGTACCAGGACCTGATCGCCAAGGCGCAGCTCGCCGACAACGGCCCGGTGCGGGGGACCATGGTCATCCGACCGGCCGGCTACGCCATCTGGGAACGGATGCAGGCCGAGATGGACGCCCGGATCAAGGCGGCCGGCGCGGAGAACGCGTACTTCCCGCTCTTCATCCCGGAGAGCTACCTCAAGCGTGAGGCCGAGCACGTCGAGGGCTTCTCCCCGGAGCTGGCCGTGGTCACCCACGGTGGTGGCAAGCAGCTCGCCGAGCCGGTCGTGGTCCGGCCGACCAGCGAGACGGTCATCGGCGAGTTCATGGCCAAGTGGGTCGACTCCTACCGCGACCTGCCGCTGCTGCTCAACCAGTGGGCCAACGTGGTCCGCTGGGAACTGCGCCCCCGGATCTTCCTGCGGACCAGCGAGTTCCTCTGGCAGGAGGGACACACCGCGCACGCCACCGCCGCCGACGCGCGGGCCTACGCCCGGCGCATCCTGCACGAGGTGTACGAGGACTTCATGGTCGGGGTGCTCGGCATCCCGGTCGTGGTCGGGCTCAAGACCGCCCGCGAGCGGTTCGCCGGGGCCACCGCCACCTACACCTGCGAAGGCATGATGGGCGACGGCAAGGCGCTCCAGATGGGTACCAGCCACGAGCTGGGGCAGAACTTCGCCAAGGCGTTCGACATCACCTACACCTCGGCCGAGCGCACCATGGAACACGCCTGGACCACCTCCTGGGGCACCTCGACCCGGATGCTCGGCGGGCTGATCATGAGCCACGGTGACGACAACGGGCTGCGGGTTCCGCCCCGGATCGCGCCCATCCAGGCGCACGTGATGGTGGTCAAGGCCGGCGACGGCGTGGGCGAGGCGGCGGCCAAGCTGCGCGACGCGCTGCGGGACGCCGGGGTGCGGGTGGGCTTCGACGACCGGACCGACACCCCGTTCGGCCGCCGGGCCGTCGACGCCGAGCTCAAGGGCTACCCGGTACGCGTCGAGGTCGGCCCGCGGGACCTGGCCGCCGGCCACGCGGTGCTGGTCCGGCGGACCGACGGCTCCAAGACCCCGGTGCCGGTGACCGACGTGGTGGGCGCGGTGCTCGCCGCGCTGGAAGCCGACCAGCAGGCCCTGCACGACGAGGCGCTGCACCTCCGGCAGTCCCGGACCACCGAGGTGACCACGCTGGCCGACGCGATCGCCGCCGCTGCCACCGGCTGGGCCCGGGTGCCCTGGTCGGCGGTCGGTGCGCAGGGCGAGGCCGAGGCGAACGGTCAGGGCGTGACGGTCCGCTGCCTGCTGCGCGCGGACGGTTCCGTGCCGGACAGCGAGGACGAGCCAGAACTGGTCGCCATCCTCGCCCGCTCGTACTGATAGGAAGGGCCCCTTCCTATCGTTTTCGGTATAGGAAGGGGCCCCTGTTAACGCGGGGGTGACGGTGCGCTTCGAACCTGGCCGGCTGATTCTGTACCGCAACGTCCGGCGGGGCCGGATCGGCTGGGCCCGCCCGGCCCGGGTGGTCAGCGACGATGACCGGGGCCTGCTGCTCTGGCTCGCCCGGCACACGCCGGTGGTGGACGAGGTGGCCGACGACGGCCGGGGCATGCGGATGATGCCGTTCGCCGAGTGGGTCACCCGGTCATACCGGTTGCGGGTGGTCCCCTGGCACGGCGCCGACCTGCTGATGTTCCTGCCGGCCGGCGCCGCGCACTCGGTCTGGTGGTTCCGCGACCCGGCCACCGGGCGCTTCGCCAACTGGTACGTCAACCTGGAGGAGCCGGGCGTCCGCTGGGACGACGGTGCGGTGGCCGGGGTCGACGTGGTCGACCAGGACCTGGACGTGGTGGCCCGCCCGGACCGGAGCTGGGCCTGGAAGGACGAGGACGAGTTCGTCGAGCGCCTCGCCTTCCCCGACCACTACTGGGTGCCCGACCCGACGGCGGTGCGGGCCGAGGGCGAGCGGGTGGTCAAGCTGATCGAGGCCGGCGACTTCCCGTTCGACGGCACCTGGTGCGACTTCCGACCCGACCCGTCCTGGACGCCGCCCACGGTGCTGCCGGAGGGCTGGGACCGGCCCCCGGTCCGCTGAGCCGCACACCGCTCCGCCGGGTGTGTGCACCGGACCGGCGAGTGCGTGCCTCCGGTCCGCCGGGTGTGTGCACCGGTCCGGCGGGTACGTGCCTCCGGTCCGCTGCGGCAGGTGACCGAGGTCACCGTACGGTCCGCCGGGCGGTACCGGCCGGTCCGGTGCGCGACGTCCGGGTCGCGTCTGGCAGAATGGGTCGCTGGTATCCGACACGTGACCGGCGCCCTCTAACCCGGGCACGTCGTCAGTCCACCGAGCAGTCTCCGGCGCAAACCCCACTGCGCTGGTCGGCGCTCACCCGCCCACCGCCCGTCCGGGCCGGTGAGAATCGCAACAGGAGCGAACACACTGTGGCCGTAAAGATCCGGCTCCTGCGGATGGGTAAGATCCGCAACCCGCAGTACCGCATCGTCATCGCCGACTCGCGCACCAAGCGTGACGGTCGGGCGATCGAGTTCGTCGGGGTCTACCAGCCGAAGGAAGACCCTTCGGTGATCCAGGTCAAGTCGGACCGGGTCCAGTACTGGCTGTCCGTCGGCGCACAGCCGAGCGAGGCGGTCCAGCGCCTGCTGGAGAAGACCGGTGACTGGCAGAAGTTCAAGGGCCTGCCCGCCCCCGAGCCGCTGAAGGTCGCGCCGGAGCGCGCCGACCGCAAGGCGGCGTACGAGGCCGAGGCGAAGGCCGCCGCCGGCGTGGCGGACACCCCGGCCAGGCCGGCCAAGAAGGCCGCCAAGGTTGAGGAGCCGGCCAAGGCCGAGGCTCCCGCCGAGCAGGCTGCTGCCGACTCCGGTGAGCAGGCCTGACATGGCACTCCGGCCAGCGCTGGAGCACCTGGTCAAGGGCATCGTCGACCACCCGGATGACGTCCGGGTCCGGCTGGTCGACTCCCGTCGGGGCAAGCGACTCGAGGTGCGGGTGCACCCCGAGGACCTGGGCACGGTGATCGGGCGGTCCGGGCGGACCGCCAAGGCGCTGCGCCAGGTGGTCGGCTCCATCGGCGGGCGCGGGATCCGCGTCGACATCGTCGACTCGTACTGATGCTCCTGATCGTCGGCAGGATCGGTAAGCCGCACGGTATCCGCGGTGAGGTCACCGTGGAGGTGCGGACCGATGAGCCCGAAGCGCGGTTCGCCCCCGGTTCAGTGCTGCGCACCGAGCCGGGGGCGAGGCCCTCACCCGCCTCCGGCGGGCAACCCGTTTCCGGTGAGCTGTTCCAGGTACCAGCCGAGCTGACCGTCGAGTCGATCCGCTGGCACCAGGGCCGGTTGCTGGTGGTCTTCGAGGACATCCTGGACCGCGATGTCGCCGAGGCGCTGCGCAACACCCTGCTCTGGGTGGACAGCGCGGACGTGGCGCCCCCGGAGGACCCGGAGGAGTTCCACGACCACCAGCTCGTCGGCCTCGCGGTGGTGACCCCGAGCGGGGAGCGGCTGGGCGAGGTGGCCCGGATCGATCATGCGCCGGCGTCGGATCTGCTGGTGCTGCGCCGCCCCGAGGGGCGGACCGCGCTGATCCCGTTCGTCAAGGCGATCGTCCCCGAGGTGGATCTCGCCAATGGTCGGGTCGTGGTCGACCCGCCCGGCGGCCTGCTCGACCTGTGAAACGCACCGCCGGCCCGGTCGTCCGGGCGGCGGTACGGCCGCCCGGGTCGATGCCCGACTGTCATCCGGCGAAGCGGGTCCATCGGTCCGCTGGAGCGCGATTCGTCAGGAGGATGGCATGCGCGTCGACATCGTCTCGATCTTCCCGGAGTACTTCGCCCCGCTCGACCTCTCCCTGATCGGGAAGGCCCGGGCCGGCGGCCTGCTCAACCTCACCGTGCACGACCTGCGGACCTGGACGTACGACGTGCACCGCACGGTCGACGACACCCCGTACGGCGGCGGCCCCGGAATGGTGATGCGCCCGGAGCCGTGGGGCGAGGCGCTCGACGCGTTGGCGCCCCCGACGCCCGGTGACCGGCGTCCGCCCCGGCTGCTGGTGCCGACCCCGACCGGGGTCCGGTTCTCCCAGGCGCTGGCCCACGAGTTGGCCGCCGAGCCGCACCTGATCTTTGCCTGCGGCCGGTACGAGGGCATCGACCAGCGGGTCCTCGACCACGCCGCGACCCGGATGCCGGTCACCGAGGTCTCCCTCGGCGACTACGTGCTCTTCGGTGGCGAGGTGGCGGTCCTGGTCATCATGGAGGCGGTCACCCGGCTGCTGCCCGGCGTGCTCGGTAACGCCGGCTCGCTGGACGAGGAGTCGCACGCCCACGGACTGCTGGAGGCCCCGGTCTACACCAAGCCGCCCGTCTGGCGGGGGCACGAGGTGCCGGCGGTGCTCCGCTCCGGTGACCACGGACGGATCGCCCGCTGGCGACGGGACGAGTCGCTGCGCCGTACCGCCGCCCGCCGGCCTGACATGATCGCCGCCCTGTCGCCGGACAGCCTGGACAAACGGGATGTGGCTGCCCTCGGGGAGGCCGGGTTCCCGGTGCCGTCGGCCGATATGGCAAAGTAGAGGGGTTGCCGCACTCCCTCGCGCCGCGAGTGGGTGCGAGGATCCCCGACCGGGATCGGTAGATCACCACCCGGGGATCAGAATCACCCATCCGCGTGCCGACCACCGGTACGCCGTGACCTCACGAGGTTGAACGATGAACATCCTGGACGTTCTTGACGCCCAGTCCAAGCGGGTCGACATCCCCACCTTCCGCGCCGGTGACACCGTCAAGGTGCACGCGCGGGTGGTCGAGGGCAACCGGTCCCGTGTGCAGATCTTCCAGGGCGTCGTCATCCGCCGTCAGGGTGACGGTCTGCGGGAGACCTTCTCGGTCCGGAAGGTCAGCTTCGGTGTGGGTGTCGAGCGGACCTACCCGCTGAACAGCCCGGCCATCGACCGGATCGAGGTCGTCACCCGTGGTGACGTCCGTCGGGCCAAGCTCTACTACCTGCGTGAGCTGCGCGGCAAGAAGGCCAAGATCAAGGAGAAGCGCGAGAAGCAGCCGAGCTAGACGACCCGACTACCGCTCGTGGGGCCACACCGGTCCCCGGGCGGTAGTGTCGTATTCCGGGACCGGGGGAGCGGCTTGGTGCATTCGGTGGATGAGGAGGGTGACGTCGATCCATGGCGTCGCCGGACCCGGCGCACCCGTCGCCAGATGCCGCTCTGGCAGGAGCTGCCGCTGCTGCTGATCGTCGCCTTCTGCCTCGCGATCCTGATCCGTACCTTCCTGCTCCAGGCGTTCTTCATCCCGTCCGGGTCCATGGAGGACACCCTCCTGATCGGTGACCGGGTCCTGGTCAACAAGGTCGTCTACGACGTACGCGACCCGGTGCGCGGTGAGGTCGTCGTGTTCCGGGGGACCGACGGTTGGGCACCGCAGCTCGACGAGGAACCGGACCAGTCATTCCTCGCCAAGCTCGGCCGGACCGTCGGCGACCTGGTCGGGGTGAGCCGCCCCGGTGAGAAGGACTTCATCAAGCGGGTCGTCGGGGTACCCGGTGACCGGGTGGCCTGCTGCGACGACCAGGGGCGGGTCACCGTCAACGGCACCCCACTGAACGAGACGTACGTGCTGCGCGACTCGCCGTTGGAGATCCCGCCGAACGGCCGGGAGTGCCGGTCCCGCCGGTTCGAGGAGGTGGTCGTACCACCGGGGCAGCTCTTCGTGATGGGCGATCACCGGCTCGTCTCACAGGACGCCCGGTGCCAGGGGCCGGTACCGATCGACAACGTCATCGGCCGGGCCTTCGTGATCGTGTGGCCGTCCGCCCGGTGGGCGTCGCTGCCCGTACCGGAAACCTTCGCCACCGTCCCCACGCCGGTCGCCGCGCCGGCGCCCGGTGTGTCCCCGCTCCGATCCGACCCTTCGGGAGGTATCGCCGTGGTTGTCCCGGTAACGGTGGCCCTGGGCGCTCTCGCGCGTTCCGGGCGGACGCACGTGCTCCGGCGACGTAGGCTCCACTCGTGATTGACGAGCAGACCGACAAACCCCGCAGTTCATTCTGGCGGGAACTGCCGATCCTCATCGGGGTGGCGATCCTGGTGGCGTGGCTGGTCCGCGCCTTCGTGCTGCAGACCTTCTACATTCCGTCCCCGTCGATGGAGCACACCCTCAACATCTGGGACCGGGTGCTCGTCAACAAGCTGGTCTACGACTTCCGGGAACCGGAACGCGGCGAGATCGTCGTCTTCAAGGCGCCGATCGAGTGGAGTCACAACCCCGAGGGGGAGGACTTCATCAAGCGGGTGATCGGGGTCCCCGGCGACCACGTGGTCTGCTGCGACCAGGAGGGCCGGATCGTGATCAACGGGCAGCCGCTGGACGAGCCGTACCTCTTCTCCGAGAACGGCCAGCGTGACCAGCCGGCCAAGGAGGCGTTCGACATCACCGTGCCGCCGGGGCGGCTCTGGGTGATGGGTGACCACCGCTCGGCGTCCGGCGACTCGCTGGAGCATTGGCGCTCCTCGGAGCAGGACATCAACGAGGCGACCATCCCGGTCGACGACGTGGTGGGCCGGGCGTTCACCATCTTCTGGCCGGTCGGCCGGGCCACCGTGCTCTCCGTACCCGAGCAGTTCGACAAGATTCCCGAACCGCAGCGGTGACCGGCGCCCATCGTGACCACCGGCTCGGCGTGGGCTGCCCGGCCGGCGTCTCCTAGTCTGGACCGGTGACGGTCCACACCCCTCGACGTGCGGCACGGGTCCTGCTCGTCGACGCTGCGGGGCGGGTGCTGCTCTTCGCCGGATCCGACCCGGCCCGTCCCGACCACCGGTACTGGTTCACCCCGGGCGGGGGCCTGGATCCGGGTGAGGACTCCGCCGTCGGGGCGGCCCGGGAACTGGCCGAGGAGACCGGCCTGCGGGTTGCTGCCGGCGACCTGGGCGAGCCGGTCTGGCGGGAGGTCACCGAGTTCTCCTTCGGCGGCGTGCACTACCGCCAGGAGCAGGAGTTCTTCCTGCTCCGGGTGACGGGCTGGGTGGTGGACACCGCCGGGTTCGACGCGGTGGAGCAGGCCAGCATCCATGGTCACCGCTGGTGGCCGATCGACGAGTTGTCATCGACGTCCGACCGCTACTACCCGGCGGAACTGCCGGAGCTGCTGCACCGGGTGTCGGGAGAGGAGAGCCCGTGCTGACACCGCCACGCACCATCGTGCGTCGTGAAGGTGGGCTCTACGCGTTGGAACGGGCCCTGCAACGGCGGGGCTTCCGGCACGTGGCCGGCGCCGACGAGGCGGGCCGGGGCGCGTGCGCGGGTCCACTGGTCGCCGCTGCCGCGATCCTGCCCGAGGGGCGGCGCGGGGAGGTAGCCGAGCTGGTCGACTCGAAGCTGCTCACCCCGGCTGCCCGCGAGCGGGTCTACCAGGCGGTGTGCGAGCGTGCCCTGGCGTACGCGGTGGTGGTGGTACCGGCGGTGGAGGTCGACGCCCGGGGGCTGCACGTGTCGAACCTGGCCGCGATGCGTCGGGCACTGGCCTCCCTGGCCACCCGTCCCGAGTACGTGCTCACCGACGGGTTCGGCGTCGACGGGCTGGACGTCCCCGGGCTCGCGGTGTGGAAGGGCGACCAGGTGGCCGCGTGCGTGGCGGCGGCGAGTGTGCTGGCCAAGGTCACCCGGGACCGGCTGATGGTCGAACTGGACGGACGGTTCCCGGGTTACGGGTTCGCCGAGCACAAGGGGTACATCACCGCCGACCACACCTCGGCGTTGCGGGAGCACGGCCCGTGCCCGGAGCACCGGTTCTCGTACGCCAACGTGGCGGCGGTCTCCGGCCGGGAGGGGCGGCCACCCCGGGCCCGACGCCCGGTGGGGATCGGTGGACGTGAGCCGATTCAGCGGGTAGAGCCGGTAGGGGGTACCGTCGGCGTGGCGTTGGGCGAGCAGGCTCGACCGCCGGCGCTGGTGGGGGAAGATGTGGGCATGGAAGGCGGAGTGCGATGAGCGCGGAAGACCTCGAAAAGTACGAGACCGAGATGGAGCTCCAGCTCTACCGGGAGTACCGCGACATTGTCCGTCAATTCTCCTACGTGGTGGAGACCGAGCGCCGGTTCTACCTGGCCAACCAGGTGGACCTGCACGTGCGTAACTCGGACGGCGAGGTCTACTTCGAGGTGGAGATGCACGACGCCTGGGTGTGGGACATGTACCGCCCCGCCCGCTTCGTGAAGAATGTGCGGGTAATGACGTTCAAGGACGTCAACGTGGAAGAGTTGGAGAAGCCCGATATCTCGCTACCGGCAGATTCCGGCTTCGGTAGCTGATTCCCCAGCCGGCGCGGAGCGGCCCGTTCCCGCGACCGGCCGCGCCCTCGGTCCACCGTTCCCCCACAGGTGGCTCCGGTCGCTGAAGCGCGCTGGTCTGTTGCTCTGCTGGTCTGTCGCTCTGCCGGTTTGCCGGTCTGCCCCGAAGGGCTCCGGGTTCTGCCCTGAACGTCCCGCTGGATCCATAACAGATCAACTCTCTTACCGGGCATTTTCCACAGGCGCCCGGTTTTCCACAGCCGGTCCCTCCCGTGGTTGTCCGGGGAAGGCCCGACCAGCGACGCTCCGGCGCATGTGGAGCCTCCCCGCCCGTCGGGCACCCGTCTACGCGCCGCTGCTGCTCACCGTGTCGACCCTGCTGTCCACCCTGCCTCCGCCCGCCATCGCCGCCGCACCGGACCACGTGGCGGCCCTACCGGCGGCCCGCGCCGCCGCGTTCCGTTGGCCGGTGGACGGCGTACCCCGACCCGTCCGTCGGTTCGCGCCCCCACCCCGACCGTGGTTGCCCGGCCATCGGGGGGTGGACCTCGCGGCGCCACCGGGAGCGGTCGTCCGTGCCGCCGGAGCCGGGACGGTGCTCTTCGCCGGCCCGGTCGCCGGCCGACCCGTGCTGAGCATCTCGCACCAGGCGGGGCTGCGGACCACGTACGAGCCGGTGCAACCCCTGGTGTCCGCCGGTGTCCCGGTCACCGCAGGCCAGCCGATCGGGATGCTGCTATCCGGGCACCCCGGCTGTCCGACAGCCGCCTGCCTGCACTGGGGGCTGCGGCGGGGCGCGGAGTATCTCGATCCCCTGGGTCTGCTCGGGCTCGGTCGGGTCCGCCTGCTGCCGGTTGACGGGCCGCCGGTCAACCCGTCGTCGATGGGGGCCTGGTCAGCCCGTCCGGTCAGCCCGCTGCGGCCAGCAGCGCGGGCAGCCGGCCAGCGAGCCGGTCGTACTCGTCGGCGGAGTTGTAGACCTGCCCACAGAGCCGCAGCCAGCCCCGGCCCTGCCAGCCGGCCACCGACACCTCGGCCGCGAGCCGGTCGGAGATCAGGCGTTGCAGGGCGGTGGCTGCGTCGGCCGTGGTCGCCACACCCGATGGCAGGGGGATGAGCCGCATCGACACCCCCGGCCCGCCGGGCTTGGGCAGGTCGGCGGGTGCCAGGCCGAGCGCCTCGGCCACCACCCACTGACCGTACGCGGCCAGCGCGGAGTTGTGCGCGCGTACCCGCTCCAGGCCGAGGGTGCGCAGGGTGTGCAGACCGACCGGAGCGGCCAGCCACCCCGTGTAGTCCTGGGTGGCCTGCCACTCGACCCGTAGCGGGAAGCCACGCTCCTGCTGCCAGGACACGATCAGCGGCTCGATCCGGTCCCGCCACGCCGGGCCGACCGCCAGTACGGCGGTGCCCCGTGGCGTGTACGCCCATTTGTGCAGGTTGCCGACCCAGAAGTCGGCGCCGATCGCGTCCACCGGGGTGGCCAGCATGCCGGGTGCGTGGGCGGCGTCGACCAGTACCGGCACGCCGTGCTCCCGGGCGACGGCGACGATGGCGGCGGTCGGGAAGAGCCGGGCGGTGGGGGAGCTGAGCTGGTCGACGATGAGCAGCCGGGTCCGGCCCGGCCGAAGCCCGGCGCGGATGATCCCGACGATCTCCTCGTCGGTGGCCCGCAACGGCACGGCCAGGGTCCGGGCGGTCGCCCCGGTGAGCCGGCACTCCCGCTGCACCGCCAACCCGACCGCGCCGTACCCGTGGTCGGTGGTGAGCACCTCGTCGCCGGGGCGCAGGCCGAGCGAGCGGAGCACGATCGCCGCACCACCGGTGGCGTTCGGGACCAGCGCGGTGCCCTCCGGGTCGGCGCCGAGGAAAGTGGCCAGGTGCCGTCGGGTGTGCGCGATCCGCTCGGCCAGATCGGCCCGGAAGAACCGCATCGGGTTGGCCTCGACCTCGTCGCGGAACCGCTGCTGGGCCCGCTGCACCACGATCGGCATCGCGCCGTACGCCCCGTGGTTGAGATGACTGACCGCCGGGTCGAGCGAGAAGAGCAGCCGGGCGCCGGGGATCGGGTCGGGTGGACGCGGCGCGGAGGCGGTCACCGGCCGATCGTATCGGCCCGCTGGTCCCCGTGCCGGAGCAGCAGTCCGTTGTCCGGCCCGACCAGCAGGCCACCGGGCGTGCGGAGCGCGACGCCCCGCCGGTCGGTA
>NZ_JBAKHU010000066.1:0-29810 GCF_036906895.1 Micromonospora sp. CPCC 206060 | reverse complement strand
CACCACCATCCACGCCACCGAGGCCGGCCGGCACCAGGGCTGGCTGCCCGAGGAGATGAACCGCTCGATCCACTCCATGGAGTGGTGGCTGAGCCAGGAGTCCGGTCGGGTGATCGTCTGCTCCGGATACATGCGCGACCAGATCACCGGCCTGTTCGAGGTACCGGCCGGCCGGGTCGACGTGGTGGCCAACGGGGTCGAGGCGCACCGCTGGCGGGCCCCGGCGACGGCGGTCGCCGCCGCCCGCCGCCGGTTCGCCGGGGACGGTCAGCTGCTCACCTTCGCCGGCCGGCTGGTCTACGAGAAGGGCGTCCAGCACCTGATCGCCGGACTGCCCGAGCTGCGCCACCGGCACCCCGGGCTGCGCGTGGTGATCGCCGGGGACGGGCCGTACCGGCCGGAACTGGAGGCCGAGATCCACCGCTTCGGGGTCGGCGACATGATCACCATGCCCGGCTTCCTCGGCGGCGGCGACCTGCCCGCGCTGATGGCCGCCTCGGACTGCTTCGCGGTACCCAGCATCTACGAGCCGTTCGGCATGGTCGCCCTGGAGGGCGCGGCGGCCGGCGCCCCACTGGCGGTGGCCGCCACCGGCGGGCTCGCCGAGATCGTCCAGTCCGGGGTCAACGGGATGACCTTCACCCCGAACGACCCGCAGGCACTCGCCCACGCGGTGCACACCCTGCTGTCGGACACCGAGCGCACCCGGGCCCTGGCCCGCCGCGCCCGGCGGATGGTCACCGAGCAGTACGGCTGGACCCAGATCGCGCAGCAGACCGCCACGACGTACGCGGCGGCGATCCAGCAGGCGCCGGCCTTCGCCACCGAGCAGGCCCGGACCCGGATGGAGCAGGGCCGCCCGGCGCTGCGCGTCCCCGAGGGCAACCTCCTCGCCTCCCGGTAAGGAAGGGCCCCTTCTTATCGCTTTCGGTATAGGAAGGGGCCCTTTTTAACGCTTCCGCCGCCGGCACCGGGCAGCCGGGGTCACCGGCCGACCTCACCCCGTTGACCGGGAAGAACCAGGCCGCGGAGGAGGGCGCGGGATCATGGACGGATGCTGACGATCGAACCGCTGGACGTACGCCACAACGCCGCAACCGCGCGCCAGGTCCTCCAGATGCAGCGGGCCGCGTACGCCGTCGAGGCGGCACTGATCGGGTCCGACGGGATACCCGCGCTGCACGAGACGGTGGCCGAACTGCGTGCGGCGCGCGAGCGGTGGCTCGGCGCCCGCGACGGGGACGGGCTCGTCGGGGCGGTGGCGTACGACCGCCTCGATGACGCAACGCTGGACATCTGCAAGCTCGTCGTCGCGCCGCGAGCCTTCCGCCGTGGTGTCGCCACCGCGCTGCTCAACGCGCTCGACACAGCGGAGCCAGCCGAACGTACGGTCGTGTCGACAGGGGCGTTGAACACCCCGGCACTGCGGCTGTACGAGCGGCGGGGGTTCGTGGCGGTACGAGACGTCGAGGTCGCGCCGGGGCTGCGGATCACGCAACTCGAACGCCCAGCACCGCCAGACGCAGCCCATTACGTCGCGCCGTAACCAGGAGGTCGCGGTACCCGCGAGTCCGCTGGCGGGCAGGGTTGACACAGAGCAGCGGCGCCCCCAACAGACGGGCGCCCTCGCCCACCCGGGCCGGGCCGGGCCGGGCCGGGCCCCAGTCGAACTCGTGGTTGCCGGCCACCGCCACGTCCGGGCCGAGTTCCCGCATCGGAGTTCGTCCCGGGACTTCTTCGCCCCCTCCTCGGCCCACTTCTCGAACAGGCTGCTGCAGATCGCGGCGTACCCGAAGGCGTACCCGCAGTACTTTGTGGACCTGTCGTGGTCGCCGGCCGCCTAGCGACCGGTGGACCGGAGTGCCACCCCCGAACCCCCGCTGTTCATCCGGGCGTCCGGATCCGGTACGCGACACCGATGTACGCAGGGCCGGCCGGCCCGGGCGCAGGATGCGGACCGGCCGCCGACCCCGGTGACGGGGCGGCGGCCGGTGGGTCGTCCGGGACGGCGGATCAGCGCTCGGCGAGCGGGCGGTAGTCGCGCTCGGGGGCACCGGTGTAGATCTGCCGGGGGCGGCCGATCTTGGTCTCCGGGTCGGAGATCATCTCGCGCCACTGGGCGATCCAGCCCGGCAGCCGACCGAGGGCGAAGAGCACGGTGAACATCTTCGTCGGGAAGCCCATGGCCTTGTAGATCAGGCCGGTGTAGAAGTCCACGTTCGGGTAGAGCCTGCGGGAGACGAAGAAGTCGTCGGCGAGGGCAATCTCCTCCAACTGCATCGCCAGGTCCAGCAGCGGGTCCGGCTTGGCCATCCGGCCGAGGACGTCCTGCGCGGCCTTCTTGACGATCGCGGCGCGCGGGTCGTAGTTCTTGTAGACCCGGTGCCCGAAGCCCATCAGCTTGACGCCGTCCTCCTTGTCCTTCACCCGGCGGACGAAGGACTGCACGTCACCACCCTCGGCGTGGATGCGCTGGAGCATCTCCAGCACCGCCTGGTTGGCGCCGCCGTGCAGCGGGCCGAACAGGGCGTTGACCCCGGCCGAGACGGAGGCGAACAGGTTGGCGTTGCTGGAGCCGACCAGCCGGACGGTCGACGTGGAGCAGTTCTGCTCGTGGTCGGCGTGCAGCACGAAGAGCATGTCCAGCACCCGCGCCACGACCGGGTCGACCTCGTACGCCTCGGCCGGTACGCCGAAGTTCATCCGCAGGAAGTTCTCCACGTACCCGAGCGAGTTGTCCGGGTACAGCAGCGGCTGCCCGATCGACTTCTTGTAGGCGTACGAGGCGATGGTGGGGACCTTGGCCATCAGCCGGACCGTGGACATCTCGACGTGGTCGGAGTCGAACGGGTCCAGGCTGTCCTGGTAGAAGGTCGAGATGGCGCTGACGGCCGAGGAGAGCACCGCCATCGGGTGCGCGTCGCGGGGGAAGCCGTCGAAGAACCGGCGCATCTCCTCGTGCAGCAGCGAGTGCCGCCGGATCCGCTCGCTGAACTCGGTCAGCTGCTGCTGGCTCGGCAGCTCGCCGTAGATGAGCAGGTAGGAGACCTCCAGGAAGGAGGACTTCTCGGCCAACTGCTCGATGGGGTAGCCACGATAGCGCAGGATGCCCGCATCGCCGTCGATGTAGGTGATCGCCGAGGAGCAGGCGGCGGTGTTGACGAAGCCCGGGTCGTAGGTGACCAGCCCGGTCTCCTTGAGCAGCTTGGTCACGCCAATCCCGGACGGCCCCTCGACTGCGGGCTGCACCGGCATCGACAGCTGCCCACCGGGGTGATCGAGCTTGACGTCCGTCATGTGTCCCTCGCTTAGCCGGCAGAGTCTGCGTTGAATTGCCTTCGCTTTCACGGTAATCCGCCTGCTCGGGGCAGCGCTTCTCGTGGCGGCGCAGGTGAGGGATGCGTCACCTGATTCCCGACTTGCCGGACCGGGAATACCCGCACGGATCCGGACCTAACCGAACCCTTCTCCACCCCGGCCGATGCTGCCGGACAGCCACGGCAGGCCGCCGGGCATCGACACATCGGCCTGGACAGGACCACGGGCATCAACCCAGGGCGCGGGCAAAACGGCCCGGAAGCGGACACCCGCAATCGCCGGGCACCAGCGGTCGGGGCGGACGCCGACCTCACCGGCCTGGGCCACAGCGACCCGGGCAGCCGGAAGCCCGGGACCCGGATGGCGAGCCGGGAACCTAGCCCAGGGTGAGCCGGCGCAGTGCCGGGCCGGGCGTCACGGCGTACAGCTCAAGCCGGTTGTCGCCGGGCACGAAGAGTGCATCGTCGGTGAGCAGCGCGGCGAACCGGCGGCCGCCGGGACCGGGTGGCACCACCGGTACCACCGCGCCGATCCGCCCGTTGACCGCGACCGCGATCTCGGTGCCGTCCGGCACGCTGGCCGGTACCGTCCCGCTGACCAGCGCGGGCAACCGGCCCTCCACCGGATCCAGGCCCCGGAACGCGGCGCGCTCGACCACGCTCACCGGCCCGGCCCCGCCGGTGACCCGCAGGTCGGTGACCGACCGGCCGACCAACGCGGAGCGCGTCAGCGCCGGTCCGACGGCCGGCGGCAGCGGCGGTACGGACACCCGCTCGCCCGGCCGGTCGTAGAAGCCCTTCTCGGCGGTGTCCCGGGGGGCGCTGCGGGCCGAACGGCCGTCCACCGGATGGGCCAGCCGGATCCGGGCCAGGTCGGCGACGGTGGGCAGCAGGTCGACGTGCTCCCAGTTGCGCTCGTCCACCCGGCCGGCGCGCTGCCCCGGTTCCTTGACGAACAGCGGGACCCGGAGCACCTCACCGGGCGCGCCCCGGATCGCGTCGATGCCCCGCCCCTGCACCCCGGAGGTGAAGCTGACCCCGTGGTCGGCGGTCACCACCAGCAGGGCGTCGTCGTAGAGGCCGGTGGCGCGCAGCACCCGCAGGGTCTCGCCGATGAGCCGGTCGGTGTAGCCGACCTGGGCGAGGTGCCGTTGCCGGGCCAGGTCCACCCAGCCGGCGCCGTCGTTGGGCAGGTCCTCCGGCGCGTCGTAGCGGGCCCCGGACGGCAGGTACGCCCACGGGCTGTGCGGCATGAGCAGGTGCAGGAAGTGCAGGGTGGGTTGGTCGGTCGGGCGCAGTCCGGCGAGGAACTCGGTGAACCGGGCCGGCTGGTTGTCGTCGAGGGTGTCCCAGCGGAACTTCGGGTCGGTCGGTACCGGTACCGCCGTGTCCAGGCCCGCCTCGGCCCGGGTCACCTCCCGGTAGGCGGCCTCCGGGTCGACGCCGCTGTCGACCGGCGCGACGATCCGGGTCAGCAGGGCGGCGCTCTCCCGCAGCAGCACGGGCAGCCCACCGTGCCCGGCGCCGGTCCGCTCGCCGCACCGGCTCGGCGGGCACAGTTCGGTGACGCTCTCCTGGGCCCGGATGTCGTACAACCCGCCGAAGGCGGTGAAGAGGTTGTCCGGGTACCGGGAGAAGTGCGGCGGGACGGCCTCCTGCGGGTAGCGGCCGGTCAGCATCGCGGGCAGCGCGTACGGCGTCCATCCGCTCACCCCGGAGGCGTTGCGGTACCAGGTCGAGCCGGCGGCCAGTTCGGCGAAGTGCGGGTAGCGTGCCGTATCCATCCGGCCGTCCGGGGTGAGCAGCGAACCCAACGGGAACTCGTCCAGGATGATCATGACCACCGGCGGGTGCCGCCCCGGGGACTGGGCCACGCCGGGTCCGGCGCCGGGCCGCTCGGCGGGCAGCAGCACCGCCGAGGCCGGCGAGGCGAGCACGAACAGGCCGACGAAGACCAGCGGGCCGACCGACGCGGTACGCAGCACCAGCCGGACGGCCCGCCACCGGTACCGCGCCGCCGCCCCGGCCAGCCCCAGGACGATCGCCAGCACGAGCAGGGGTATCCCGCGCAGGGGCAGCAGGTGTCTGCCGATCTGCACCGCGAGCGCCGCCAGCAGGGCGGCCACGGTGGTGGTGTGCACCACCCGGCGGACGCGGGTACCGGCCAGCCGGCTCGCCGCCCCGAGCAGGCCCAGCACCACCGGCGGACCGGCGACGAGCACCGCCACCAGCAGCAGGATCTCGCCCCGGGTGGCCCGGTGGAACAGGAAGAAGTCCGGACTGCGTCCGGTGACGTCGAGCAGTGGTTGGGCGATGGTCAACCCGGTCAACCCGACCAGTTCCAGTTGCCGGCGCAGCTCCGTACCCCATCGGAGCTGGCGTGGCCGGTCCGGTGGGTCGACCGGCGGGCGGTCCCGGACCCCGGCGGACGTCGCGATCTCAGTCACGGACCGTGCCGAGATAGAGGGTACGGGTGCCGCAGGGCAGTTCCCGCCGTTGCTGGATCACGCAGCGCCGACCGAGCAGCCGCTCGAAGACGTCCCGCCGGTATTCGGCGTGCAGCCCGGCCGGCTTGTTGTCGATCAGCCGCTGCGCCATCGGGTCCTCGGGGTGCACGAACTCCACGACCAGCCGGGCGCCGGCACCGGCGAGTAGGTCGACGAGCCAGTCGACGACCAGCGCCAGCGGCACGTTACGGGCGATGGCCAGGTGGTGCACCAGGGCCAGGGCGAGGACGACATCGGCCCGGGAGCGGGTGACGAAGCCGGCCCGTTCGGTGCTGCGCCAGCCGACCCCGGGGGTCGGGTCGGCGAGGTCCATCACCAGCGGCAGGATCCGCCGTTCGCCCTCGCCGCGCAGCCGCCGGTAGAGCCGGTCGACCACGGCCGCGTCGTGTTCCACCGCCACCACGTAGCCGGCGTGCCGGGCGGCGATGCGGGAGTACGTGCCGTCGTTGGCCCCGAGATCGAGCACCAGTGCCGACCGGCCGGCGTCGGCGACCGCGGCGTCGACGAAGCGTTCCTTGCCGATCCGGTCGGCGGTGGAGTACCCGCAGGTGCTCTGGTAGTCGGACCACCCGGTGGCCGGCGGCTGCCAGTCGAGCCGCCGGACGAGCCGGGTCAGGGACCGGATGGTGGCCAGCACCACCTCACGGGAGAAGCCGGCGTGCCGGAGCTGGCCGCGCACCTCCCGGCCGGTGGTCGTGGCGTGCCGGTTGGCGAGCGAGTCGTGCAGGTGGACGTGGGTCAGCACGCCGGAGCGCCACCGGCGGACACCCCGGAACAGGCGACGCATCTGGTGCGGCTCGATCCCGTCGACCCGGGCCCGCAGCCAGGGCTGGAAGTCCACGCCCAGATGGGCCTGGAGCAGCAGCGGGTAGAGCAGCGTCTGGCAGAACTGACGGTAGCCGGCCCAGGGCTCCCCCTCACGGGCCGGCTCGAACGACCCGACGTCGATGAAGACCGGCTCGGCACCCCGGAACTGGAGGTTCCAGGCGGAGCCGTCCTTGGTGGTGAATCCGGCCGGGACGGCCTCGGTGAGGATCTCCAGGTGCAGCAGCGCGGCGTCGCGCAGCATCGCGAAGGACCACTCGGCGGGGTGCGACACGAACGGGATCCGCTCGTGCCGCAGGACCGCCGCCCACGGCCCACCGTCGTCGGCGGGTACCAGGTCGGGCGCGACCTGTTCGGTGCCGCAGACCTTGCCGGCGGCGAGCAGCGACGGGAAGAAGTCGGTGGCGGCGAGGGCCCGCCAGTCCTGCGCGGCCTGCTCGCGCAGGCCGCGCAGGACGTCGTCGCCGGCATGGAAGACCCGGTTGGCCGGGTCGCGGAACGAGCCGGGCTCGGCCCGCACGGCGGTGTTCTGCGGGTACGGCACCGGTGGTGTCATGTCCGGTCGGTGGTCTGCGGCGACGGTGCCTCGGTACCGCTCTCCTGAGGCCGGCGGAACCGTGCGGCCAGTCGACGCCAGTAGAGCTTGGCGGCGACGGCGGCTCCGGCGGCTCCACCGACCAGCGCCTGCACGATCAGGCTGCCGGATCCCGCGTCCAGGTAGGCCAGCACCATCGCCGGCCACCCCCTTCCTGGCGATCGTCGCCATCCATGCCGTATTGCAGCATTTCTCCCCTGAAGGGCGATAAGGCCACGTTACGCGGCATAAGACGGTCATGTGGTCGACACCGGTCAGCCGGGTACGGTCCGATTCGTTCAAGACCGCTGCGCGACCGGCGTCCTACGGTGGCCGTATGACACCTCGCTTCGACCTGATCGGGCTGGTCGTGACCGACCTCGCCCGGTCGCTGGAGTTCTACCGGCAGGTGGGCCTGGACATCCCGGCCGGCGCCGAGCACGAGCCGCACGTGGAGGTCGACCTGCCGGGCGGCCTCCGGCTGGCCTGGGACACGGTGGCCACGGTCCGCTCCTACGACCCCGACTGGGTACCCGCCAGCGGCGGCCCACGGGTGAGTCTCGCCTTCCGCTGCGCCGACCCCGACGAGGTGGACCGGCGCTACGCGGAGCTGGTCGCCGCCGGGCACCGGGGGCACCGGGGGCACCGGCCACCGTGGGACGCCGTCTGGGGACAGCGGTACGCGGTGCTGCACGACCCGGACGGCAACGCGGTCGATCTCTTCGCCCCGCTGCCCGCGACCGACTGAGCACCGACCGCCGGCCCGGCAACGAAACAGCGCCGATCGGTGGGCGCAGCCGGTCCACTTGCGTCTACACAAAACCGCCACCGACCGCGATGATGCGACGATGACATGGCATGAGCATCGATGGCGTCCCGCGGAGTCGCGCCGGACGACCACCCGTCGGGACCCCCCGTCCCGTACCCGCCGCCGGGCCGGCGCGGTCGCCGTCGTCGCGGTGACGGCGACCGCGCTGGCCGCGTTCCCGGCCACCCCGGCCAGCGCGGTCAACGCCACCCACCCCACGGTGGTCAGCGCCGATCCGGCCAACTGGACACCACACGCCCTGGACGGCACGGTGTACCGGATCCTCCAGATCGGTAACCGGGTCTACATGGCCGGCTCGTTCACCAGCGTCCGCAACGCCAACTCGTCGACACCGCTGGCCATGGCCCGGCTGGTGGCCTTCGACGCGACCACCGGCCGGATCGACACCGCGTTCCGGGTGACCCTCAACGGCACGGTACGCGCGCTGGCCGCCTCGGCCGACGGGCGTTCGCTCTACGTCGGAGGGTCGTTCACCACCGTCAACGGCACCACGTCCCGGTACGTCACCAGGGTCGACGCGGCCACCGGCGCCCGGGTGTCCGGGTTCGTTCCGGCGGTGCTCAACGGCGCGGTGGCCGACCTGCGGCTGGTGGGTAACCGGCTGATCCTGGGCGGGGCTTTCCAGACGGTGGCCGGAGTGGCCCGTAAGGGACTCGCCGCGTTGAACGCCACCACCGGGGCGGCGGACGGTTCGGTGAACCTGAACCTGGCCGGTCCGCGTACCACCGCGACCGGGGTGACCGCACCGGTCAAGGTGGAGGCGCTGGACGTGTCGGCGGACGGGCGGCGGTTGATCATCATCGGCAACTTCAGTTCGGCGGCCGGGCAGGCACGGTACCAGCTCGCCGTGGTCGACCTGACGACGACCGGTGCCACCCTCTCCGCCTGGGCCACCACCCGCTACCAGCCGGCCTGTTCCAACAACACCCCGACGTACATGCGCGGGGTGGACATCTCCGCCGACGGCACCTGGTTCGTCGTGGTGACCACCGGCTACACCTACCCCAACACCCTCTGCGACGCGGCAGCGCGCTTCGAGTTCGGCACCGCCGGTCCGAACAAGCAGCCGACCTGGGTCAACTACACCGGCGGCGACACCCTGCTGTCGGTGGCGGTCACCGGCGCCGCGGTCTACGTGGGTGGGCACCAGCGCTGGCTGGACAACCCACTGGGCCGCAACTCCGCCGGTGCGGGTGCGGTCTCCCGGCCCGGTATCGGGGCCATCCACCCCACCACCGGTAAGGCACTGTCCTGGAACCCGACCAAGGAGCGCGGGGTCGGCACGGCCGACATCCTCGCCACCCCGGCCGGGCTCTGGATCGGCAGTGACACGTCCACGGTGGCCGGGGAGTTCCACGGCAAGATCGCGTTCTTCCCGCTGGCCTGACCCACCGGCCCGGTACGGGTCGACGGGTACGGCGTGGTGAGACCACGCAGGGTCGCGCAGTTTCCGGGGTACCGGGGTGTCCTCCCCGTCCGAAGCACCAATTTCCTGGAAACTGCGCGACCTCCCCCGGCCGCGCGAGCCGACCCACCAGGGGTCCCGGACGACGCTCGGTCAGCGCCCGGTCACCGGCGATAACGTGCGGATGGACGGTATGCCGGGCGCTGTGACGCAAGCGGTGGGTGTATGCGAAGCTGCCTCGATCTTTCCCGCGTGCCGTGTGCATCTGGAGGTTTGCCGTGGACTGGTTGCTGTTCATCCTGGCTCTACTCATCGGACTGGTCGCCGGTTGGACCCTCGCGGGTCTACGGCGTCGCAACGCGAGCGGCGGAACACCCCGACCGGAGGTTTCCACGGTCGACACGAGGTCGGTGTCCGCGCCCGCCGCTGCCGCTCCGGTCGAGGTGGCCGCCCCGCCGGTCCCGACCGCGCCCACCATCCCGCCGGTGACGGTCACCGAGCCGACCACGGACACCATCCCGCCGGTGACGGTCACCGAGCCCGTCGCGGCACAGCCGACCGAGCCGGCCACGGACACCGAGCCGGTTGCCGCGCCGACCGCCACGGTCGCCCCGCCGGAGCCGGTCGCCCAGCCCGAACCCGTAGTGGAGCCCGAACCGGCCGCCGAGCCGACCACCGCCGTGGAGCCCGAGAAGGTGACCGCCGTCGTGGAGCCCGAGCCGGTCGCCGAGCCGATCATCGCGGTGGAGCCCGAGAAGGTGACCGCCGTCGTGGAGCCCGAGCCGGTCGCCGAGCCGATCATCGCGGTGGAGCCCGAGAAGGTGACCGCCGTCGTGGAGCCCGAGCCGGTCGCCGAGCCGATCATCGCGGTGGAGCCCGAGAAGGTGACCGCCGAGGTCACCCCGGTTCCGGTCGCTGCGGCGGCTCCCGCAGCCGACGACGACCTGCGCCGGATCGAGGGGATCGGCCCGAAGATGGCGACCGCGTTGCAGGCGGCCGGTATCCGGACCTACCAGCAGTTGGCCGCCACCAGTGAGGCGGACCTGCGGGAGGCGATCCGGGCGGCCGGCCTGCGGCTGGCCCCGAGCCTGCCGACCTGGTCGCAGCAGGCGAAGGTGCTGGCCGGCGCCCGGGCAGAGGCGGAGGCCGTCCTGCCCGGCCCGGCCACTGTCGACGCCTAACCCGGCAGGACCCAGCCGGGATTCACCCGGCACGCAGCAACGCGGTGGGTGGTACGCCGGCCAGGTCACGCACCTCACGGGTGAGGTGGGCCTGGTCGGCATAGCCGCTGCGGGCCGCCACCTCCGCCAACGGCACACCCGACCGGGCCAGATCGAGTGCGCCACCCATCCGCAGGATCCGGGCCAGTGTCTTCGGGCCGTACCCGAAGAGAGCCTGACAGCGACGGTGCAGGTGCCGGGCGCCGAGGCCGACCCGGGCGGCGACCACACCGACCGGTTCACCGGCGGCCAGCCACCCGACCAGCGCCGTCGCCATCGGATCGGGTCCACCCGCACGGCGTAACCGTCCGGCGGCGACCGAGGTCAGGACCGCACCGGCTGCCCCTGCGGCGACCCGGTCGGCGATCTCGCTGACCAGCGCGCGTGGCCACAGCGCGGCGAGCGGTACCCGCTGGTCACGCAGGTCGCAGGCGGGTACGCCGAACACGGCGGGGCCGACCCCGGGCGGCAGCCGCAGTCCCACGTACCGCTCCCCCGGCGCGCTGTGCGCCACTTGGGCGACGGTGTCCGGGCCGGCGACCAGCAGACCGGCCCGGCTGCTCCAGATCAGGTCCAGACACCCGTCGGGCAGCACCCGGGCGGGTTGCACGGTGCTCGGGACGGCACGGGTCCAGAGCACCGCCCCGGGAAGGTCGGCTGGCTGTTCCCGATACATGCCTCCAGCCTGCCACCAGCGTTGTTGTGGAACCCACTGTCGCCCTCCCCGGAGCAACCTATGCACCGACTGTGAACGCGGGAAGACGAACGGTGAACCCGGTGTGCCCGGGAACGCTGCGGACGGCAACCGTCCCGTGGTGTGCCTCCACCACTGCGGCGACGATCGCCAGGCCCAGCCCGGTGCTACCCGCCGCCCGGGACCGCGACGTGTCGCCCCGGGCGAACCGTTCGAACACCTCGCCCTGCAACGACTTCGGGATACCCGGCCCGTTGTCGGTCACGGTCAGTACGACGGTGTCGTCGGTCCGGGCCAGGGTGGTCGTCACGACGGTGCCGGCCGGGGTGTGGGTACGGGCGTTGGCGAGGAGGTTCGCCAACACCTGGTGCAGCCGGGCGGCGTCCCCCGGCACCGTTATCTCCACATCGGGCAGGTCCAGGTTCCACCGGTGGTCGGGGCCCGCCACGTGGGCGTCGCTGACCGCATCGACCACCAGCGCGGACAGGTCCACCGGTTCGACCGCCAGCGGACGGCCGGAGTCCAGCCGGGCCAGCAGCAGCAGGTCGTCGACGAGCCGGGTCATCCGGGTGCTCTCCGACTCCACCCGGCGCAGCGCGTGCGCGACGTCCGGCGGCACCTCGTACCGGCCACGCCGGGCCAGTTCGGCGTAGCCCCGGATCGCGGCGAGCGGGGTGCGCAGTTCGTGGCTGGCGTCGGCGACGAACTGGCGTACCCGTGTCTCGCTGGCGTGCCGGGCGGCGAGTGCCGCCGCCACGTGCCCGAGCATCCGGTTCAGGGCGTTGCCGACCTGGCCGACCTCGGTGCGCAGGTCGGTGTCGGCGTCCGGTACCCGGACCGAGAGCGCCACCTCACCCCGGTCCAGCGGCAGCTCGGCGACCCGCCCGGCGGTGGCCGCGACCCGTCGCAGCGGGCGCAGTTCGGCCCGGAGGATCAACGCGCCGGTGGTCCCGGCGATCAGCAGCCCGGTGCCGACCAGTCCGGCCTGGGCGGCGACCATCCACCAGACCGTCTCCCGCACCTCGCTGAGCGGGATGCCGATGACCGCGACCGAGCCGTCCGGCATGGTCCGGGCGGCCACCCGGTAGTCGCCCAGCTCACCGAGGTCCCGGCTGCGCGGTCGGCCGTCCGTGCTGAGCGTGGTCAGCACGGTCAGCCGGTCCGGCGGGACGGACTGCTGCCCGGAGGTCCGCGCCTCGGCCGCTTCGGTGTCCGCGCTCGCGGTACGAATGACCGCGTCTGCCACCCGGCCGTCGGTGACCCGGGCGATCAACGAGCCGGACGGCAGTCCGAACGGGACCACCAGTTCCCGGTCGACCAGCTCGCCGGACAGCGGCAGCCGTCTCTCGATCCGGTTCGGCGGCAGAGGTACCAACTGCTCGTCGATCTTTCGGACCAGGAAGTGGTACAGCACGAGCGTGGTGACCGTGCTGAGCGCCACGCAGACCACGGCGAGCAGGGTGACCACGGTGACCACCAGCCGGGTGCGCAGCGACCGGCCGGCCAGCCCGCCACGTAACCGGGCGACCAGCCGCCGGACCGGGGCGGGCCGGTGCGTCGGGTGGTCAGTCGGCGGGTCGGAGGACATACCCGGCGCCGCGCAGTGTGTGGATCATCGGTTCCCGGCCGGCGTCGATCTTCTTCCGCAGGTACGAGATGTAGAGCTCGACCACGTTGGCCTGCCCACCGAAGTCGTAGTTCCAGACCCGGTCGAGGATCTGCGCCTTGCTCAGTACCCGGCGCGGGTTACGCATCAGGTACCGCAGCAGTTCGAACTCGGTTGCGGTCAGGGTGATCAGCCGGCCGTCCCGGCGTACCTCGTGGCTCTCCTCGTCGAGGGTGAGGTCACCGACGGTGAGGATGGCGTCCTCCCGGGTCTGCACTGTGAACCCGGAGCGGCGCAGCAGGGCCCGCAGCCGGGCGATCACCTCCTCCAGGCTGAACGGCTTGGTGACGTAGTCGTCGCCACCGACGGTGAGCCCAGCGATCCGCTCCTCCACCGCGTCCCGGGCGGTCAGGAACAGCACCGGCACGCTCGGCGCCTGCTCGCGCAGCCGGCGCAGCACCTCGAAGCCGTCCAGGTCGGGCAGCATGACGTCCAGCACCACCACGTCCGGCTGGAACCGGCGGGCGGTCTGCACGGCGTCCGTCCCGGTCACCGCGCCCCGCACGTCCCAGCCCTCGTAGCGCAGTGCCATGGTGAGCAGGTCGGTGAGGGTGGCCTCGTCGTCCACCACCAGGGCACGTACCGGCGTACCGTCCGGCCGGCGCAGTGCGATCCGGTCCGGTGTGGCCCGTCCGTTGGTGACCATGCGCCCATCGTGCCCGCCGCGGCTGTGCGCCGTCCCAGCGTTTCCTGTGCGTACGCTGTGCGAAACCCGGATCCGGTCCGAACCGGGGACGACCGGTGCGGGTACACCGGTCCGAACCGGGGACGACCGGTGCCGGTCGGCGCGCTGCTGGTGTGCCGCCCGGTGGTGGCGGCCGGGCGGCGGATGGGGGCCGGCACTCCTGCCCGTCGGGACCTTCCGCCCACCGTTACCCGGTGGTAACTTCCCGGACATGGTCTCGGACGGGCGACGACGGGTCCGGATCGCCGTGCTCGGCGCCGGGTTCGGCGGGATCGGCACGGCCATCCGGCTGCGACAGCACGGCGTGGACGACTTCGTGGTCTTCGACCGGGGCGACGAGGTCGGCGGCACCTGGCGGGACAACAGCTACCCCGGCTGCGCGTGCGACGTCCCGTCGCACATGTACTCGCTGTCGTTCGCCCCCAACCCGGACTGGACGCGCAGCTTCTCCACCCAACCGGAGATCTGGGCCTACCTGCGCCGCTGCGTCGACGAGTTCGGCATCCGGCCGTATCTGCGGCTCGGCCACGAGGTGCTGGCCGCACGGTGGGACGCCGGGTCGATGAGCTGGCTGATCGACACCTCGCACGGCGGCTACCGGGCCGAGATGCTGGTCGCGGCCGGCGGGCCGCTCTCCGAGCCGGCCGTGCCGGCGCTGCCCGGACTGGCGGACTTCACCGGTGAGGTGTTCCACTCCGCGCGCTGGCGGCACGACCTGGACCTGACCGGCCGTACGGTGGCCGTGGTCGGCACGGGCGCGTCGGCCATCCAGTTCGTCCCGGAGATCGCCCCGGTGGTCGGCCGGTTGCACCTGTTCCAGCGGACCGCGCCGTGGGTGATGCCCCGGGCGGACCGGCCGATCAGCGCGGGTGAACGGCACCTGTTCCGCCGGTTGCCGGCGGCCCGCCGGCTGGCCCGGGCCGGCGTCTACTGGGGACGGGAGGCGGCCGCCACCGCGTTCCTGCGCCCGGCACTGATGCGGGTCGCCGAGGGGGTGGCCCGCCGGCACCTGCGCCGGTCGGTGGCCGACCCGGCGTTGCGGGAGCGGCTGACCCCCGGCTACCGGATGGGCTGCAAGCGGGTACTGCTCTCCAACGACTACTACCCGACGTTGACCAGGGACAACGTCGAGGTCATCGCGGGTGGCGTGGAGCGGGTCACCGCCGACGGGGTGGTCGCCACCGACGGTACGGTCCGCCGGGTCGACACCATCATCTTCGGTACCGGCTTCCATGTCACCGACGTGCCGATCGCCGGGCGGATCACCGGGCGGCACGGGCGCACCCTGGCCGAGACCTGGTCCGGCAGCATGCGGGCGTACCAGGGCACCGGGGTCACCGGCTTCCCGAACCTGTTCCTCCTACTCGGGCCGAACACCGGGCTCGGCCACAACTCGGTCGTCTTCATGATCGAGTGCCAGCTCACCTATCTGCTGGGCATGCTGCGCCACCTGGGCCGCAGCGGCATCCGGGCGATCGAGCCGACCCCGCAGGCGCAGGACGCGTTCGCCGCCCGGGTGGACCGCCGGATGGCCGGGACCGTCTGGTCGCGTGGGGGTTGCCGTAGCTGGTACCTCGATGCCACCGGCCGCAACTCGACCCTCTGGCCCGGCTACACCTGGTCGTACTGGCTGCGTACCCGACGGTTCGACCCGGACGCCTACCGTCCCGTCCCCGGCCCCGAACCGGTGCCGGTGTCCGGGGTCGGGCGACCCGAAGCGACGACGAGCATCGAGGAGCACTGAGTGGACCGGTCACTGTCCGGCAGGGTCGTCCTGGTCACCGGCGCGGCCCGGGGCATCGGCGAGCACACCGCGCGGCTGGCCGCCCGGCGGGGCGCCCGGGTCAGTCTGGTCGGTCTGGAACCGGAGCGGCTCGCGGCGCTCGCCGCCGAACTCGGCCCGGAGCATGCCTGGTTCGCCGCCGACGTCACCAACCAGGCCGCGCTGCGGGCGGCGGCGGAGCAGACGGTGGCGCGGCTCGGCGGGATCGACGCGGTGGTCGCCAACGCGGGGGTGGCCAACCGGGGCACCATCGCCGTCGGTGACATCGAGGCGATGGTACGTACCGTCGAGGTGAACCTGATCGGGGTGATGCGCACCGCTGCCGCCACCGTCGACGCGCTCGCCGAGCGGCGGGGCTACCTGTTGATCGTCTCCTCGGCGGCGGCGTACGCGGCCCTGCCCGGCATGGCCGCCTACTGCGCGTCCAAGGCCGGGGTGGAGCACTTCGGCAACGCGGTCCGGCTGGAGCTGGCCCACCGGGGGGTGGCGGTCGGCACCGCCCACCCGTCCTGGATCGACACGGATCTGGTCCGGGACGCGAAGGAGGACCTGCCGGCGTTCGACGAGGCGTTGCGCCGGCTACCCGGGCCGATGGCCCGGACCACCTCCGTCGAGGCGTGCGCCGCCGCGTTCGTCCGGGCCATCGAGCGCCGCCAGCGCCGGGTGTACGTACCCCGGGTGGTCGGAACGGTCGCCGCGATGCGGTCCCTGTTGGTCGGCCCACTGGCCGACCGGGCGGTCGGCCGGCACGCCCGCACCTCCGTCCCGTTGATGGAGGAACAGGTACGTAGCCTGGGCCGTGGTTTCGGCCGGACCACCGCACTGCCGGATTCCCCGCCGGGGCCCGATCCCCGGTGAGCGCGGCGGAGGTGGTCTACGAACGGCGGGGCAACGGCACCCCGCTGGTGCTGCTGCACGGCATCGGTCACCACTGGCGGGCCTGGCTGCCGGTACTCGACCGGCTCGCCGCCGCCCACGACGTCGTCGCCATCGACCTGCCGGGTTTCGGGCAGTCCCCGGTACCGGCCACCGGGCTGCCCCGGGACATGCCGGAGGTGGTCGCCGCCGTCGTCGACATCTGCACCGCGCTCGGCCTGGCCCGTCCGCACGTCGCCGGCAACAGCCTCGGCGGGGCGATCGCGCTGGAGTTGGCCGCCGCCGGCCGGGTGGCCTCGGCCACCGCGCTCTCCCCCGCCGGTTTCTGCACCCCGGTGCAGCTGCGCTGGGCGCTCGGCGTGCTCGGCCCCACCGGGTGGCCGCCCGGCTGCCCGCACCGCTCCTGCGCCCGGTCCTCTCGGTGACCGCGCTGCGCTACCTGTCCTTCGGCATGCTGCTGGCCCGTCCCGGGCGGCTCACCGTGGAGCTGGCCCTGGCCGACGCCCGGGCCCTGGCCACGGCCCGGGCGTTCCGCGCGGTGGCGCGGGCCGGACGGGGGTATGCCTTCACCGGTGCACCGACCGTGCCGGTGACGGTGGCCTGGGGGACCCGGGACCGGATCCTGCCCTACCGGCAGGCGGCAGTGGCCCGGCAGCGCCTCCCGGAGGCCCGGCACGTGGCGTTGCCCGGCTGCGGGCACCTGCCGATGCACGACGACCCGGATCTGGTCACCTCGGTCATCCTGGCCACCACCGGCGCCGTGCCGGGCTGAAGCGCCGGTTTCGGCGGTGGCCGACCGGGTAGCCGTGGCGAGTGAGTGACGGGAGGAACGCGATGCCGGATCCCAGTTCCTGGCTGAACGAGGCCACCGCGACCGCGGAGGGTGGCCATGTGCGTACCGATGACGGTGTCCTGTCCACGGCGTTGGCCTCGCCGCTGGCACCGCACTGCACGGGCCTGACCCCGGAGCAGTTGCTCGCGGCGGCATTCGCCTCGTGCCTGCACCATGCGGCGGTGGAGGCGGCCAGCGACATCACCGACGAGGCGCACACCGTGCAGGTACGCGCCGAGGCCCGGCTCGGACGGGACGACGACGGGCGGTACCGGGCGGATGTGCACGCCAGCATCTCGTCGGCGGGGCTGAGCCGGCAGCAGCTGACCGAGCTGGTGGCGTACGCGGACCGGTTGTGGCCGTTCTCCAGCGGGGACAGCGGCCGGCACCGGTTGACGGTGACCACGGTCGAACCACGGAGTCGCTGAGCGACAGGACCGGCGGCGGACCGCCGGTCCTCCTTCGGGCCCTGAGCAGGTCAACCGAACGGGGGAGGCCGAACCGTCGCCACCAGCGAGATGCGATATACGTTCTTCCAGACCCTAAATCGGGAAAACCCGAAATTGGGGTATTGAGAGGTCGGGCCCTTCCATCCCCGGTCCGGGCTGTTCCCACACGCAGATCAGGGTAAATTGTGATGCATGCCACCAACCAGGCCGGTGGCATGCTCGCTTCGCATGCCTAGCCTCGGCAGGTGCACGGCAACGACACTCCACCCCAGACCTCGACCGACAGTTCGCTCACCGACCGTCCGGTTGACGCCACATCAGCCGGTCGGCTAAGCGGCCGACACCGTCGGGAGCCAGGCCGCTCCCGGACGCTCCTCGGCCGGGTCCGCCCCGCCGTGGCCTCGCGGCCGGCGCGGTTCACCCTGGCCACCGGCCTGACCTGCTGCCTCGGATTCGCCGCATTCACCGGATCGGCTGCCTTCACCCGCCCGGAGGTGGCCCCCACGGTCCTGCCAGACGTGGTGGCCGAGCGGGCCGCTGCGGCCGGAAACGAGGCCGCCTCGCGGTCCCTGGACCGTTCGCCGTTGCCCAGCCCCAGCGCAACCAGCCCGACGCCGACCCCCTCGATCACCGCCACACCGACCCGGAAGCCACCGGCGCCCCGCAAGCCGACCCGGCCGGCCCGGCCGAAACCGGTCGCCGGTCTCACCCAGGCCCAGATGGACAACGCCAAGGTGATCGTCGACGTCGGTCGTGGACTCGACGTGCCCCGCCACGGTCTGATCGTGGCCATCGCGACCGCGATGCAGGAGAGCACCCTCTACAACCTGGCCAACGACTACGTACCCGAGTCGTTCGACCACCCCCACCAGGGAAGCGGCGCGGACCACGACTCGGTCGGCCTGTTCCAGCAACGGCCGAGCAGCGGCTGGGGCAGCGTGGAGGACCTGATGCGGCCGGCGTACGCGGCACGCCAGTTCTATCTGGCTCTCCTGGAGATCCTGGGCTGGCAGGACATGAGCGTCGCGGGCGCCGCCCAGGCCGTCCAGGTCTCCGCCTTCCCCGACGCGTACGCCCAGCATGAGGAGCGGGCCGGCACCGTGGTCAGCGCGCTGACCTGACCAGCCCGCCGGCCGCCTGGCGCAGGCTCAGCGCACCCGGCTGGATCTGCGGTCCGCCGGCTCCTCGGGCAGGTGCCCGCTCCGGTTCGCCGCGCCCCGGGTCGCCGGTACGCCACCGGGCGAGCCGGCAGCCGCCGTCGGGGTGTCCGCCGGGACCAGCCGGACCGCGCGCAGCACCTCGTCCACCCGGGCCTCCCGCTGCCGCCGGGCATGCAGCGCCGCCTCGAAGTCCCGACGGGCCTGCACCGCCTCGGCGTAGACCTGCTCGCGCAGCAGCCGGGCCTCCTCCCGAGCCGCCATCAGCTCGGTCCGCGCCTGGGCACGGATCGCGTCCGCCTCCGTCTCGGCGTCGCTGCGTACCGGCGGGCAGTTCCCCACCTCCGGCACCGGACGGGCGGCCAGCAGGTCCCGCAACCCGTCGGCCTCCTGCCGGATCAGGTCCAGCTGCGTCGCGTCCGCCGCAACGGCCTGCGCCCGGTCGGCCAACCGGGCCAACCGGGCGTCGAGGTCGTCCAGGCACGAATCCACCTGGCGCTGATCGTAACCGATCCCCACCACGGAAAACCGCATGCTTTCGCCCCCCAGGCAGCCGGTAGTTTCCCTTCCCACCTCGAATCCTCGCCAGCGCCCGGGCACCAGGCGGCGATTTGGGAAAAATGTTCGGCATGCGCAGGGCCGGCCTTCCGGGACATCCGGCGATGCCACCGCCCGGACCGGGGACGACGCGATCCGGCCACCGCGGTGGACGACGCGACCCGGCCCCGACCGCGGTGGACGACGCGACCCGGCCCGGTCGCTGGACGTGGTCCGGTCAGATCCGCTTGGGTAGGACCACGACCCGACCGAAGAACTCGTCGATCCGGCGCACCACGTCGTTGAAGTCGTCGAGATCGATCGGCTTGGTGACGTAGGCGTTGGCCTGGAGGGTGTAGCTGCCCACGATGTCGGTATCCGCGTTCGAGGTGGTCAGCACGACGATCGGGATGGTCCGCAGGTCGGGGTCGCTCTTGACCTCACCGAGGACCTGGCGACCGTCCATCCGGGGCATGTTGAGGTCCAGCAGGATGACGTCCGGCCGGCGGGCCTCGGTGTGCCGCCCCTGCTGACGCAGGAACTCCATCGCCTCCTGGCCGTCGCCGACCACGTCGATGACCTTCTCGACGTCCGAGTCCTCCAGCGCCTCCTCGATCATCAGCACATCACCCGGGTCGTCGTCCACCACCAGGATGTGAACCGGGCCCGGCGTACCTTCACCCATGACTACCTGCCTCTGTCTTTGGTGGGAAAACCCCCGGACGGCCACCCGATCCCGGAGAAACTAACCGATCAGCGGTCGCCGGATGCGGAGGGGGCGGCCACCTCCGGGCCACCGTCGTACCGTAGGACCTCGGCGAGACCGCTGATCTCCAGCACCCGCTGCACCCGTCCGTGTGCCCCGGTGATCCGCAGCCAACCCCCGGCGGCGGCGCTCTGGTTGTCGCCCCGGACGAACGCGGCGAGTCCGCTGGAGTCACAGAAGGTGAGCTCGGTCAGATCGGCCAGCAGCCGGAACCAGCCGTCGGCATGCAGCCCGTCGATCGTCGCGTTGAGTTCGGGTGCGGCCGCCATGTCGAGTTCACCCACCAGCCGGAGGCAGGCGACCGCGTCACGCAGCGCGTACGAGACGGTGAACGTCAAGGCAGTCCCTTTCACTCAGCCGCACGCCGATGCTTGCAGTGCAGCAAGTATAGGGCCCCGCACAGTGGCCCAGCGTGAGCGCCACCGCAACCGACGACACTCCCCGACCGGCCAGGATCCCCACCAGCCAGTCGACGAACTCCGTGAAGAGTGTCGCATCGCCCACGTACGACACGGCAGCAAGGAAGTCCACAATGTACCTCAGATCGGCGGCGGTCGAGTCGATCTGGGCGGCGGGCCGGCCCGTTCCCACGTACGGGCCCCCGGCCCTGGGACCACGGGCCGGGGGCGGGAATGGTGCCCTGGTCCGCCCGGAGCACCAGGCGGGGATACCACCGTCGCCGGGGTCAGGCGACGTTCGCGGGTTGCCGTCCCGGTGCCGCTGGCACGGCGGCGTCACCACGGGCGGCGGGCTGGTCGACGTCGTCAGGCTCGCCGGCTTCCGGGGCCTGGAAGAGGTACCGGACGAACTGCCCACCCGCCTCGTTGTCCTCCGCACCGGGCCACTGGCCGACCGAGTCGACCCCGATGACCTCCCGGTTGGCCGCGTCGGTGTCCTCCACCAGGGCCCACACCGTCACCGGGTAGCACCGGGTGGCGTCCGGGGTGAGCTGCCAGCGGGCGTACCAGCCGGGTCGGGCCGGAACGATGTCGACGATCCTCTTCATGGCGTGACCTTCCCTCCCGTTAACTCGGAAGTATTTCGGTCCATCCCGATGCTCGCCCCCCGGCGGGTGAGGGCCCCTCACCCCGGTGAGATGAATCATCCGGCGGGGTCCACCGGCCTGGCGGCACCCGCCCGGCGCGGAACGGGGGACCGTTTCGTTCCGGGGAGCACCGGGAAGGCGGGCGGGGAACCCAGCGGAAAGAGGTGGACATGCGTAAGCAGATGGAGGGCGACAACAAGCGCCGACGCACCCTGGCCCGGCAGGCCCGGGAACGGGGCCGGCGACCCAGCGAGACCGGTGCCACCCTGGGCGCGTCGAAGCAACTGGAGCACCTGGACCGGAAGAAACGGGACGGCCCGCCCGCGGCCGGACAGCACAAGCCGCAGAGCAGTCGCGGTGGCCCGGCACCGCCGCCGGCAGCACCGGTCGAGCGGAGCTGGCCACGGCCGCACCCCGACCTGGCCGCCGCGCCGCAGGTGACCACGGTCGGCTACCAGGAGCTGGTCGGTGACGTGAGCCGCCGCGCCGGACTCGACTTCGACCACGCGCGGGCCGCCGCAGAGGCGACGGTGCTGGCCCTGGCCCGCGCCCTGGACGAGGCCGACCAGGCCCGGCTGCTGGACGCGGTACCCACCGAACTGCACGCCGACGTACCGTTGGGCACCGTCAGTCGACGCCCTGACCTGCCCGGATTCCTGGCCGAGGTGGCCCGGATCAGCGGCCGGACCCCCGAACAGGCCCGGTACCAGGCGGAGGCGACCCTGGCCGCCCTCGCCGAGCAGGATCCCGAACTGGTCGACGATCTGGAGATCCCCGCCGACCTGCGCGGGCTGCTCGGCCCGACCGAACCGGGTGGCGGCCTCGTCGCACCGACCGGACGGACCGCCGGGCTCACCGACGGCGAGATCCGGGAGGAGCTGGCCGAGCTGCCGTACTGGTCGGGTGACGCCCGGGCGCTGTCCCGGAGGATCGAGCTGCCCCCGGCGAACCTGGAACGGGTGCTGGACCAGGTCGCGCAGCTCCGGCAGCGAACGGGCCGGGGCCCGGCGGTGAGCCGACCGACCGGTTCGACCGCCGTGCTCACCGTGCACAGTCGGACGGCGGACGCGGTCACCACGGCGGACATCGAACTGGCCCACCGGCTGGACGCCCTGATCGAGGAGGCCGCCGGCGGCATCGCCGGCTGACCGACGACGGGCGCGCGCCGCCCGTGCCCCGGCCCGGTCCGGCTCGGTCCGGGCCGGGGCCCGGTAACCGGCGACGGGTCGGCTAACCTGCCGCGGATGGGGCGGGAGCAGCACGGACTGGCACTGGTACCGGACCGGACCCGACCCGGTGGCCGGACCCTGCTGGCCGCCGGGGTGCCGCAGTCATACGTCGACCTCACCGACCCGACCTACCTGCACTTCGAGTACGTCCGCCGGATCGCCGCCGCCATCGACGTGAGCGCCCCGGCCGGCGTGCCGCTGCGTACCCTGCACCTGGGTGGCGGCGCGCTGACCCTGCCCCGCTATCTCTGCGCCACCCGGCCGGACTCGCCCCAGGTGGTGGTGGAGCGGGATCCGGCAGTGGTGGAGCTGGTCACCCGGGAGCTTCCCGCACCGCCCGCCACCGTGTCGGTACGCGTGGCCGATGCCCGGGCGGCGGTGGCCGCCGAGCCGGCGGGCGGCTTCGACCTGGTCGTGGCCGACGTCTACCAGGCGGCCCGGATGCCGGCCCACGTGGGCACGGTCGAGTTCGTCCGGGAGGTGGCCCGGGTACTCCGCCCGGACGGCGTCTACCTGGTCAACCTGACCGACCTGCCACCGCTGGTCTTCTCCCGGGTCCAGGCGGCGACACTCCGTACGGTCTTTGCCGAGGTGTGCCTGATCGGCGGCCGGCGGATGCTCGGTGGCCGGCGGTACGGCAACCTCGTGCTCGCCGCGTACCACCGGCCCGGCCGGCTGCCCCTGGAGCGGCTCGCGGCGCGGGTGGCCCGCGACCCGGAGCCGGGTGGTCTGCGCCACGGCACCGACCTGACCGGATTCATCGCCGGAGCCCGGCCGGCCCGGGATCCGGGGAACTGACCGGCGGAAACCGGGCTCCCGACGGTCCGGTCGGTTCCCCGACGGTCCGGCCGGTTTCCCGACGGTCGGTCCGGGGTAGCCGCGCGGGATGACGGGATGGGCCGACGACCGGACCACCGCACGCCGGGTGGCGATCACCATCGGTCTGGTACTCGCCACCGCACTGGGGCTGCTGCTGCTCTACGCCACCCATCGGGTCCTGGTCTGGCTCCTCGTCGCGCTCTTCTTCGCGGTGGCGTTGAACCCGGCGGTGGACTGGACCCAGCGCCGGCTCGCCCGCAACCGGTCGGTCGCCACCCTGCTGGTCTTCCTGGCCGCATTCGGCCTGATCGCCGCGCTGATCGCGGTGATCGTGGTGCCCCTGATCGACGAGACCGCCCGGTTCACCAACCAGCTACCCGCGATCCTGGACGAGGCCCGCGCCGGGCAGGGCCCGCTCGGCAGTCTGCTGGAGCGGACCGGGCTGCTCCGGTACGCCGAGACCCATCAGGAACAGATCCAGCAGTACGGCGCGAAGCTGCGGGAACCGACGTTGGACATCGTCCGGGGCGCCTTCACCGCCGTGGCCGGTCTCGTGACGGTGGCCGTGCTGGCGTACCTGATGGTGCTCCAGGCACCGAAACTGACCCGGGGCATGGCCAGCCTGGTCAATGACAGACACGCTGAGCGGCTGCGCCGTGTCGGGCGGGAGTCGGCACGGACGGTGACCGGCTACCTCAGCGGCAACCTGCTGATCAGTGTGATCTGCGGCGGACTGACCTTCGTCGTTCTGGTGATCATGGGGGTACCGTTCGCCGGGGTGATCGCCCTGCTGGTCGGCATCGCCGACCTGGTGCCCCTGGTCGGGGCGACCATCGGCGCGATCGTCGCGGCGGGCGCGGCCTTCCTGCACTCGCCCCGGGCGGGCATCGTGGTACTGGTCTTCTTCGTGGTCTACCAGCAGGTGGAGAACCATGTGCTGCAACCGCTGATCCTGTCCCGGACGGTCCAGCTCAATCCGTTGACCGTGCTGGTGAGCATCCTGCTGGCGGCGGACCTGGCGGGCATCCTCGGTGCGCTGCTCGCCATTCCGGCGGCCGGGATCATCCAGATCCTGCTGCGGGAGTTCGGGATACGGCGACGGGTCCGGGCCCTCGACGGCACGGCCCCGGGGGCCGGAACAGAGTGACGACCGACCCGACGGCACCGCCCCGGAGGCCGGAGCGGACTGACCGGAAGGGGCGCCGGGGATGTCCCCGCCGCCCCTTCCACCACGTACCCGCCGGCCGTCAGTGCCGGTACACCGGCACCTCCGGCGAGGTGCTTTCCAGCGGTACGGCGTTGGCCGGTACCAGACCGAGCTGCACCGCCGCGCGGGGCAGGGTAGCGTCGAGCATCCAGTCGGCACCCACCCGGGCCCGGTTACCAGGCATGGCGATCAGGTGGTAGCCCCGGGTCACCGCCTTGGCCGGCAGGCCGGACAGCGAGACCTTCAGCGGGTTCGCCGCCGCGTCCTTGCCCCCGAGGTCCACCACGAACCCGAGGTCGTGGTGCCGGTACGGCCGGCGTCGGCCCTGACCGTAGGAGGCGGCGACGTTGTGCGCCGCGAGCCGCCCCTGCCGCTGGGCGTGCTGGGCGGTCATCGTGCAGATCTGGCCGGGTCGGGTCAGGTCGGGTACGGCGGCGGCGTCGCCGCAGGCGTACACCTCCGGGAAGCCGGGCACGTTGAGGTATTCGTCGACCACCAGCCGCCCCTTCTCGGTCCGCAGGCCCAGCTCGGCGACGAACGGGTCGGGGCGTACCCCGACGCACCAGACCAGGGTGCAGGTGGGGATGTACTCGCCGTCGGTCAGCCGTACCCCGTCGGCGGTGGCCTCGGCCACCGAGGTACCCATCCGGACGTCCACCCCGCGCCGGTCGAGCACCCGTTGCGCGGTCCGGGACATCCGCTGGTCCAGTTCGGGCAGCACCCGGGGTGCCACGTCGAGCAGCATCCACCGCGGCCGGATGTCCAGGTGCGGGTGCTGGGTGGCCAACGCGTCGGTGAAGAGCTGTCCGTGTGCGGCGACCTCGGTACCGGTGTAGCCGGCCCCGACCACGATGAACGTCGACCGGGCCAGCTGCTCCGCCGGGTCGTGGGTGAGCTGCGCCAGCTCGATCTGGCGCACGATGTGGTCGTGCAGGTAGAGCGCCTCGGGCAGGCCCCGGAAGCCGTGCGCGTACTCGGTGACGCCGGGGATGGGTAGCAGCTTGTTGACACTGCCGACCGCGAGGACCAGCCGGTCGTAGGCGAGCTGGCCGGGGTCGCCCTCGGGCTGGGTGTAGTGCACCCAGCGGTTGTGCAGGTCGACCCGGTCGGCCTCGCCGATCACCACCCGCACCCCGTTGAGGGTGCCGGTCAACGGCACCGAGAGCCGGCTCGGTTCCAGCACTCCGGCGGTTACCTCCGGCAGCAGCGGCAGGTACAGGAAGTAGTCGGTCGAATTGAGCAGCACGATCTCGGCCCGGTCCCGGGCGACCCGGGCCAGGGTCTTCGCCGCGTGGTAACCGGCAAACCCGGCCCCCACGATCACCACACGTGGTTTCGTCATGCCCGCAGCTTCCCGGTCAACGGCGGGACAAACGTGCCCATCGGCCGGATACCTGGTCGGATCCGGGAGCGGACCGGTGCCGTTTCCTCGACGCGCGCCGTCCCGGCACCGCGTGACGGCACCGGGCAATCTGATCTATTTCGGACGGCCAGTGATGGGATCCGACAGTCTTTTCCCGGTCGGTACGGGAACCTGACAGGGTCATCGATCTACCTCTATGGGAGGTGTCCGTGCGGACCCGACCCCTCGTCCTGCTCACCGCGCTGCTCAGCCTGCTGGCCGCTACGTTCGTGGGCACCACCGCACCGGCATCGGCAGCCACCGCCGACCGGTGGGGCTTCGCCTACGTCCAGGACCCGACCGTGCCGGTCTGGACCACCCTCGACACCACCCGGCAATGGGGCAGCTGGAAGGCCGCCGCCCCGTTCGCCTGGGCCAACGGCATCAAGATCGCCCCCGGCCGGTTCCTCGTCCGGTTCCCCGGGATCGGCACCGGCTCCCGGGGCGTCGTGCACGTCACCCCGGTCAACCGCACCGGCCACTACTGCGAGGCCGTCCGCTGGTACCAGTCCGGCGCCGACCAGATCGTCGACGTGCAGTGCCACAAGCCCGGCGGCGGCTGGGACGACAGCCCGTTCACCGTGCTGTGGACGCTCAGCTCGGGCGTCCTGCCGGTCGGCCTGGGCAGCCACGCCTACCTGCAGTACGGTGCCGGCGGCCTCGCCCAGGCGTACAACTCCACCGGCGGCGGGGTGGGCGTCACCCCGGGCGGCGCCGGGCAGTACCAGGTGAAGCTCGGCGGCGTCGGACTGGCCGGGGTGCTCGCCGGAAACGTCCAGGTGACCGCGGTGCAGCCGAACGCCCAGGCCCGCCGCTGCAAGGTCTACCACTGGTTCGCCAGCGGACCCGACGTCATCGTCCACGTCTTCTGCCACGACCTGACCGGCACACCGGTCAACAGCGAATTCACCCTGTCGTACCACCGCCAGCGGGCGGTGTTCGGCGACTTCGGCCCGCCGAAGTACTTCGGCTACCTGGCAACCGCCGCCGGCGGTCCAACCAACTACAACCACCCGGTCGGGGTCGGAGCGAACAGCTTCGGTCCGCTCGCCCCGACGGGACGGTACCTCGTCAAGTACCCGCAGCTCGGGCAGAAGGAGACGCACGCCCAGGTGACCGCACAGGGTGGCGGCCCGTACTACTGCAACCTGACCGCCCCGTGGACCTTCGCCGGGATGGACGCGCAGGTCGACGTGCTCTGCTTCGACAACGCCGGAGTACCCACCCCGCACGGCTTCCTCTCCACGTTCAGCTCCCGGATCTGATCCGGCTGCACTCCCGGGTCTGATCCGGCTCCGGTTGCCGGATCAGACCCGACCGGCCGGGTCGTACCCCCTCCGGGTCCGGCCCGGTACCCGGGCGACCGGTCAGCCGGGCTCGGAGGACCGCTGCTGATCCCCTTCGGTCAACGCCTGCCGTGCGGCGGCGAGCACCACGGGATCGGTGCAGCCCGCGGCGTAGCCGGCGATCCGCCGCCGGATGTCCCGGCCGAGCAGCCAGCCACCGACCCGGTCGGCGACCGGCCGCAGCAGTGCCGGCCGGCACCGGAAGCTGTACCGCCAGGTGACCACCGTGCGGTCCGGCGCGGCGGCGGGGGCGAACCGCCAACCGCCGGCGAACATCTCGAAAAACCAGGGACCGCGCACCATTTTCATGCCGACATGGCTGGGCGGAGCGAAGGAGACGTACTCGCTGACCATCACCAGGCCGTGCCGGGATCGGGTGAAGGTCCGCACACCCCGGCCCGGCCGGGTCGCACCGTCGGTGAGGTGCTGCTCCCGGACGAACGGGTCCCACCGGTACCGCACCGGAGCCAACGTCTGGGAAACAGCGAAGGCCAGCTCAGGCGGTACGGGTACCTCGGTCACCGCTTCCACGACAGGCATCGACCCATTGTAAGGAAGGGCCCCCTCTTAACGCTTTCGGTAGAGGAAGGGCCCCTTCTTAACACCCAGCGCCACCGGTCGTAGCGCGCCGGTCCGCTCGACGGTCAGACCACTCCCGCCGAACGGAGCCGGCCGATCTCCCCGGCGCTCAACCCGAGTCCGGTCAGGATCGCGTCGGTGTCCCGACCCAGCGCCGGAGGCGGGCCGGTCACCGGAAGCGGTTGGCCGTCGAGGCGTAGCGGCGACCGGACCTGCGGGCAGCCGTCCACCTCCACCAGCAACCGCTGCGCCACCAGCGGATCGGCGAACACCTCCGGAACCGAGTTGACCGGCGCGGCCGGTACACCCGCCTCGTCGAGCCGGTCCAGCCACACCGACCTCGGCGCGGCGGCCAGCCGTGCGGTCAGCTCGGACCGCAACGCCCGCCGGTGCCGCACCCGGTCGGCGTTGGTCCGGAAACGGGCGTCGTCAGCCAATTCCGGTACGCCGAGCACGGCGACGAGCCGGGCGAACTGCCGGTCGGTACCCACCGCCAGCGCCAGCGGCCGGTCAGCCGTCGGGAAGCTCTCGTACGGGACGATGTTCGGATGGGCGTTGCCCATCGGAGCCGGCTCGACCCCACCGACCAGCCAGTTCGCCGCCTGGTTGGCGAGCAGCCCGACCACCGAGTCGAACAGCGGGACCTCCACGTGCGCACCCTGCCCGGTGTGGTCGCGCCGCCGTAGCGCGGCCAGGATCCCGGTCGTCGCGAAGAGCCCGGCGGCCAGGTCGACGATCGCCACCCCGACCTTGGTCGGTACGCCGTCCTCGGCGCCGGTGATCGCCATCAGTCCGCCGGCCGCCTGGGCGAGGAAGTCGAAACCCGGTCGGCCGGCGGCGTCGCTGTCGCTGCCGAACCCGGTGATCGTGCAGGTCACCAAGCGGGGGTTGGCGGTTCGCAGGGCGTCGGGGTCGAGGCCGAACCGGGCCAGCCGCCCCGGCAGAAAGTTGTCGACCACCACGTCGGCCGCCACGGCGAGCCGGCGGACGATCGCCGCGCCCGGCGGCGACCCGAGATCGACGGTGAGTGCCCGCTTGTTCCGGTTGGCCACGGTGAAGTAGGCGGCGGTCCCGTCCGGCCCGAACGGCGGCCCCCAGTGCCGGGTCTCGTCACCGCGTCCGGGCAGCTCCACCTTGATCACATCGGCGCCGAGATCGGCCAGGTGCATGGTCGCGAACGGGCCGGCCAGGATCCGGGACAGGTCCAGTACCTTCAGCCCGGCGAGCGGCCCGTTCCGGTACCCACCGGCCGGCCAGGCCGGACCGTTCGCCGGGACCGGTTCCCCGTCGTGCCCACCTGTCCATTCGTCTGGCACCGTCACCGACTCCCCCACGCCGTCGCACCCATCGGGCACCGGCATGGTCGCACACCCAGGTTGATGATCATTGGCACGATGGTCGGTCCGGTGCTGCTCCTCGTACCGTTACCTTTCTGTGTGCTTTAGTAAGCGCACTTTGGTAGTCCCGCCTTGCGGTGGGACGGTCCCGGTCTGACCCGCCGAAGCGGTGCCGGGTTGACGCTTCACGGCCACCAGCCCCGGGGGCGGGGTCCTACGGTCGGCTCCACGTCCTGCCACCGGGCCACTCCCGGCGGTGTCACTGTCGGCCGCGAGGGCGGCGAGGTTGCGTGCGGCGTTGAGGTCCCGGTCCAGGATTAGGCCGCACACGGCACACTCGTATTCACGCTCGGACAGGGCCAGCTTGGTTTTCACCGTGCCGCAACCCGAGCAGGTCTTCGAGGACGGATACCAGCGGTCGGCGACGATCAGCCGGCCGCCGTTCCATGCGCTCTTGTAGGTGAGCTGGCGGCGGATCTCGGCGAACCCGGCGTCAACGATGTGCCGGGCCAGGCGCCGGTTACGCAGCATCCCGGCCACGTTGAGGTCTTCGACCACGACCGTGCCGTGTTCGCGGGTGAGTCGGGTGGTGAGCTTGTGCAGGCCGTCGCGGCGCAGGTTCGCCACCCGGGCATGCGTGCGGCCGAGCCGGGCGGCGGCGCGCTGCCACCGGTTCGACGGGCGCCGACCGGTCCGCCGGTCCGGGCCGGTCTTGCGTGACACC
>NZ_JBAKHU010000065.1:0-30180 GCF_036906895.1 Micromonospora sp. CPCC 206060 | reverse complement strand
GGTGGCAAGCAGCGCCTGCGCCTCGATCGGGTCACCCAAACTGGTCCCCGTACCGTGCGCCTCGACGGCGTCGACATCGGCAGCGGTCAGCCCGGCGCTGGCCAGCGCGGACGTGATGACCCGCTGCTGCGACGGACCGTTCGGCGCGGTCAGACCATTCGACGCACCGTCCTGGTTGACCGCCGAACCCTGCACCACGGCCAGGATCCGGTGCCCGTTACGTACGGCATCCGACAGCCGCTCCACCACGAGGACGCCCACACCCTCGCCCCAACCCGTACCGTCCGCACCCGCCGCGAACGCCTTGCAGCGCCCGTCGGCGGCGAGACCGCGTTGCAGGCTGAAGTCGGTGAAGGTGTCCGGGGTGGACATCACGGTCACGCCGCCGACCAGCGCCAGCGAGCACTCCCCCGAGCGCAGCGCCTGACCGGCCAGGTGCAGCGCCACCAGCGACGACGAGCAGGCCGTGTCGACGGTGACCGCCGGGCCCTCCAGACCGAAGGCGTACGACACCCGGCCGGAGACCACACTGCCGAGGCTGCCGTTGCCGACGTAGCCGAGCAGGTCGTCGGGGATGGCGCGGAGCCGGGCGCCGAAGTCGTGGTACATGACGCCGGCGAACATGCCGGTGTCGGTGCCGCGCAGCGAGGTGGGGCTGATCCCGGCCGACTCGATGGCCTCCCAGGAGGATTCCAGCAGCAGCCGCTGCTGCGGGTCCATGCCCAGCGCCTCACGGGGGCTGATGCCGAAGAAGTCGTTGTCGAAGTTCCCGGCGTCGTGCAGGAAGCCGCCCTCGCGGGTGTAGCTCTTGCCGGCCTTGCCGGGCTCCGGGTCGTACAGGTCGGCAACGTTCCAGCCCCGGTCCTCGGGGAACTCGGTGATGCCGTCGCGTCCCTCGGCGACGAGCTGCCACAGCTCGTCCGGGGTGCTGATCCCGCCCGGGTACCGGCAGGCCATCCCGATGATCGCGATCGGCTCGTCGGTGGGCTGCGCCGTACGGCGGGCCACCGGGGTGGCGGCGGGGGTGTCGTCGCCGACCAGCGCGGTGGCGAGGTACCCGGCGAGCGCGGTCGGGTTGGGGTGGTCGAAGACCAGGGTGGCCGGCAGCCGCAGCCCGGTGACCGCGTTGAGCCGGTTCCGTAGGTCCACGGCGGCGAGCGAGTCGAAACCGAGTTCCCGGAAGGCCCGCCCGGCCTCGATGCTGGCGGTGCCGTCGTGCCCGAGTACCCGGGCCACCTCCGTCCGGACCAGGTCGAGCAGGGCGGCGTCCCGGTCGGCCTGGTCGAGGCCGGCGAGGCGCCGGGCCAGGTCGTTCTCCGTCCGGCTCTCGGCCTGGGCCTGGCGGCGGGAGGTACCCCGGACCAGGCCGCGCAGCATGGCCGGTACGCCGCCGACGCGGCGGCGCAGGGCGGCCGGGTCGGTGCGGAGCGCGACCACGGCGGGCGGGTCGCCGCGCAGTGCGACGTCGAACATGGCCAGGCCGTGTCCGGTGGAGAAGGCGGGCAGCCCGGAACGGGCGATCCGGCTCAGGTCGGCTTCGGTGAGTTCACCGGCCATGCCGTCGCGGTGGTCCCAGAGGCCCCAGGCGATGGCGGTGGCGGGCCGGCCCTCGGCGTGCCGCTGGCGGGCGAGGGCGTCCAGGAACACGTTGGCCGCCGCGTAGTTGCCCTGCCCGGCGCCGTCGAGCTGGCCGGCGGCCGAGGAGAAGAGCACGAACGCGGTGAGGTCCCGGTCGCGGGTCAGCTCGTGCAGGTGCCAGGCGGCGTCGACCTTCGGGGCGAAGACCCGGTCGAGTCCGTCGGCGGTGAGGGAGGCGATGGTGCCGTCGGCGAGTACCCCGGCGGCGTGCACCACCCCGGTCAGGTCCGGTACCCCGGCGACCACGTCGGCCAGCGCGGCCCGGTCGGCGACGTCGCAGGCGACGATGCGGACGGTCGCGCCGAGCCCGGTCAGCTCGTCGCGCAGGGTGTCCGCGCCGGGTACCGCGTCGCCTCGACGGCTGAGCAGCAGCAGGTTCCGTACCCCGTGCCGGTCGACCAGGTGCCGGGCGAGCAGGGCGCCGAGCCCGCCGGTGCCACCGGTGATCAGCACGGTGCCGTCGCCCGTCCATACGGGAGCATCGTCGGCGGGCGGGGTGACCCGGGTCAGCCGGGGCGCGTGGGCGGTGCCGTCCCGCAGGACGAGTTCCGGTTCGCCGGTGGCGACCAGGGCGGGCAGCGTGTCCAGCGGTACGTCGCCGTCGACGAGTACCACCCGGTCGGGTTGTTCGGCCTGCGCGGCGCGGATCAGCCCGTGCACCGGGGCGACGGCCGGGTCGGCGGCGGCGTCCCGGGTGACCAGCACCAGCCGGCTGTCCGCGTACCGGTCGTCGGCGAGGTACGCCTGGAGCAGGGTGAGTACGTCCGCGCAGAGTTGGCGGGCCTGTTGTGGCGGGGTACCCGCCCCGGTGGCCGCGATCCGGGCGACGAGGATCGCCGGGGGCTGGTCGGCCAGGGCGGCGAGGTCGGCCGGTCCGGTGATCTCGACGACGGGTACCGCCCCGGCGGTGGTGACCGGGGTGACCGGGGCCGGTTCGACGGCGAGCAGCGGCGGGGCCGGGTCACCGGCGGCCTGGTCGGCGGCCACCACGACCGGGCGGAGCACCAGCGCACCCACCGAGGCGACCGGCGCGCCGGTGCCGTCGCAGAGGGCGAGGGTGTAGCCGTCGGTGCCGGCGGGGCCGGCCGAGCCGGCGGGGGTGATCCGGACCCGGAGCGCGGCGGCGCCCTCGGCGTGCAGTTGCACGTCGGTCCAGGCGAACGGGAGTTGGGCGGTACCGCCGGTGGCGCCGGGCAGCGGCAGGTCGATGGCGTGCAGGGCGGCGTCCAGCAGGGCCGGGTGCAGGCCGAACCCGGCGACGTCGGTGCCCTCGGGCAGGGCGACCTCGGCGTAGATCTCGTCGCCGCGCTGCCACACCGCAGCCAGGCCCTGGAAGAGCGGGCCGTACCCGTACCCGGAGTCGCGCATCCGGTCGTACACCCCGTCGAGGGTGACCGGGGTGGCGCCCGGTGGCGGCCACTCGGTCAGCGCGGCTGGCGTGGCCGGGGTGCTGGTGGCGAGGGTGCCGGTGGCGTGCCGGGTCCACGGGGCGTCCAGCCAGTCGGCGGTGGCCTCTGGCCGGGAGTGCAGGGTGAGGGTACGCCGGCCGGTGTGGTCGGGGCGGGCCAGCCGGAGCTGCACCTGCACCGCACCGTCGGCTGGCAGGGCCAGCGGGGCGGCCAGCGCCAGCTCCTCCAGCACCGGGGCGCCGACCTGCTCGCCGGCCCAGAGGGCGAGGTCCACGAAGGCGGTGCCGGGCAGCAGGATGGTGCCGTTGACGGCGTGCTCGGCGAGCCACGGGTGGGTACGCACGGACAGCCGGCTGCTGAGTACCAGCCCGTCGGCGTCGGCGAGCCCGATCGCGGCGCCGAGCAGGGGGTGTTCGGACTCGTGCAGGCCGAGGGCGGCGGCGTCTGCTTCGCCGGTCCCGGCGTCGAGCCAGTAGCGCTGCCGCTGGAACGGGTAGGTGGGCAGGTCGATGCGGCGGCCACCCGGGGTGAGGGCGGCCCAGTTCACGGCGACGCCGCGCACGTGGGCACCGGCGACCGCGCCGACCACCTCGGCCGCCTCGGGGCGGCTCTTGCGCAGGACGGCGTGGAACGCCACCCCGGGGGCGTCGTCGAGGCAGCGCCGGCCGAGGGCGGTGAGCACCGCGTCGGGGCCGAGCTCGACGAAGGTGCGGACCCCCTCGGCGTGCAGGGTGTGCACCGCGTCGGCGAAGCGGACCGCCTGGCGGGCGTGGCGCAGCCAGTACTCCGGGGTGCCGAGGTCGTCGCCGGTGGCGAGCCGGCCGGTGACCGTGGAGACCACCGGGATCTTCGGGGTGCGGAAGGTGAGCGCCCGGCAGACCCGGCGGAACTCGGTGAGCATCGGCTCCATCAGCGGCGAGTGGAAGGCGTGCGAGACCCGCAGTTCGGTGGTCTTGCGTCCCCAGCCGGCGACCTGGGCGGCGAGGTCGGCGACCGGTCCGGCGGCGCCGGAGATCACCACGGCCTCGGGTCCGTTGACGGCGGCCAGGCCGACGCTGTCGGCGTACCCGTCGAGCAGCGGGGTCACCTCGGCCTCGGTGGCCGCCAGGGCGACCATCGCCCCGCCGGACGGTAGTTCCTGCATCAGCCGGCCCCGGGCGGCCACCAGCAGGGCGGCGTCCTCCAGGGAGAGCACCCCGGCGACGTGGACGGCGGCGATCTCGCCGATGGAGTGGCCGGCGAGGTGGTCGGGGCGCAGGCCCCAGGATTCGAGCAGCCGGTAGAGGGCGACCTCGATGGCGAACAGCGCCGGCTGGGTGTAGGCGGTCTCGTTGAGCAGCGCGGCCTGCGGGCTGTCCGGGTCGGCGAGGATGACGTCCCGCAGCGGCGTGTCCAGTTGCAGGTCGAGGTACCCGCAGGCGCGGTCGAGGGCTTCGGCGAAGACCGGGTACGTGGCGTACAGTTCGCGCCCCATGCCGGGACGCTGGCTGCCCTGACCGGTGAAGAGGTACGCCATCGGGGCGCTGCCCGCGGTGCCGGTGACCACGCCCGCGACGTCGGTACCGTCGGCGACGGCGGCCAGGCCGGCGAGCAGGGTGTCCGCGTCCGGTCCGGTGACCACGGCCCGGTGTTCCAGGGCGGCCCGGGTGGTGGCGAGGGAGTGGGCCACGTCGGCCGGGCGGGTGCCGGGGTCCACGTCGGTGGTCAGGTGGGCGTGCAGGTTGGCGGCCTGGGCGCGCAGCGCCTCGACGGTCCGGCCACTGAGGACGTACGGCACGACGGGCGGGTCGGCCGGCTCGGCGGCGGTTTCCACCCCGGCGGGGGCCTGTTCCAGGATCAGGTGTGCGTTGGTACCGCTGATGCCGAAGCTGGACACCCCGGCCCGGCGGGCGTGCCCGGTCTCCGGCCAGGCGGTCGGCTCGGTGAGCAGCCGGACCGTGCCGGCCGACCAGTCCACGTGCGGGGTGGGGGTGTCGACGTGCAGGGTCCTGGGCAGCAGCCCGTACCGCATGGCCTGGATCATCTTGATTACGCCGCCGACCCCGGCGGCGGCCTGGGCGTGGCCGATGTTGGACTTCAGCGACCCGAGCCAGAGTGGCTGGTCGTCGGGGCGGCCCTGGCCGTAGGTGGCGATGAGCGCGCGGGCCTCGATCGGGTCGCCGAGCGCGGTACCGGTGCCGTGCGCCTCGACCGCGTCGACCTCGACGGGGCTGAGTCCGGCGCTGGCCAGTGCCGCCTGGATGACCCGTTGCTGGGCGGCACCGCTCGGCGCGGTCAGCCCGTTGGAGGCGCCGTCGGAGTTGACCGCGGAACCCCGGATCACAGCGAGGACCCGGTGGCCGGCGCGCAGCGCGTCGGCCAAACGCAGCACGACGAGTACCCCGACACCCTCGGCCCAGGCGGTGCCGTCGGCGTCGGCGGAGAACGCCTTGCACCGGCCGTCGGGGGCGAGCCCGCGCTGCCGGGAGAAGGCGGTGAATCCGCCGGGGCTGGACATCACCGCGACCCCACCGGCCAGGACCAGGTCGCATTCGCCGGCCCGGAGCGCATGCGCGGCGAGGTGCAGGGCGACCAGGGAGCCGGAGCAGGCGGTGTCCACGGTCATGGTCGGCCCGTGCAGGCCGAGCGTGTACGCCACCCGGCCGGAGGCGACGCTGATCGCGTTGCCGGTGAGCAGGTACCCCTCCAGCCCCTCGGGTGCCTGGTGCAGCCGGGGGCCGTACTCCTGGGGTTCGGCGCCGAAGAAGACGCCGGTGTCGCTGCCCCGCAGGGTGTGCGGGTCGATGCCGGCCCGTTCCAACGCCTCCCAGGACGCCTCCAGCAGCAGCCGCTGCTGCGGGTCCATGCTGGTCGCCTCGCGGGGGCTGATGCCGAAGAAGGCGGGGTCGAACTCGGCGGCGCCGGCCAGGAACCCGCCGTGCCGCACGTAGCTCTTGCCGACCGCGTCCGGGTCCGGGTCGTACAGGTCGTCGAGGTCCCAGCCCCGGTCGTCGGGGAGTTCGGAGATGGCGTCGCCGCCGGAGGCGACCAGTCGCCACAGTTCCTCCGGGGAGCTGATCCCGCCCGGGTAGCGGCAGGCCATGCCGATGACCGCGAGCGGCTCGGTCGGGTCGGCCGGGGTGCGGTCCCGTTTCGGGGTACCCGCCGGGTCGGTCGACGCGCCGAGCAGCCGTACGCCGAGGGCGCGGGCCAGCTCGGCCAGGGTGGGGTGGTCGAAGGCCAGGGTGACCGGCAGGTCCAGCCCGGTGGCGGCGCTGAGCCGCTGCCGCAGGTCCACGGCGGCGAGCGAGTCGATGCCCAGTCCCTTGAGGAGCCGGTCGGGGCCCAGGTCGTCCGGTACCGGTTTACCGGCGTGCGTCAGCGCGGCGACGACCTCCGCGCGCACCGCGTCGAGCAGCATCCGGTCCTGTTCGGTCCGGTGCCGCCCGGCCAGTCTCCCGGTCAGCTTCCCGCTCATCCGCGCACTCCCCTGGCTCATCTCTGCTGGAACGTCTGTGGCCGGTCGCTGTCCGCGGGTTCCGGGACGGCGACCGGTGGTGCCGGGTCGGGGTGGGCCGGACCCGGCGTGGTCTGCGCCGACCCGGTGACGGGCCGGGTCAGGCCCGGACCGGGACCCGGTTGGTTTCCAGCCGGGTGGCGGCGACCACCTCGCCGCCGGAGACGAAGACCTCGACCGGCGCGGGCCGGCTCAGGAAGGTGACCAGGCTGGCGCTGAGCCCGTACCCGCCGATGTTGGGTACCCGCACCACGTCGCCCGGGACCAGGTCGGCGGGGACGGTCACGTCCCGGCCGAGCAGGTCACCGGGGGTGCAGAGCGGGCCGGCCAGGGTGGCCTTCTCGGTACCGTCGGTGCCGGTGCGCTGCACGGTGACCGACAGCGGCAGCAGCCGGCCCAGTCCTGCCATCCCGCCGAGGGTGTTGATGCCGGCGTCGAGGACGAGGAACTTCCGGCCCCGGCTGGTCTTGATGTTGGTGACGGTGGTGAACAGTTCACCGCAGTCCCCGGCCAGGTAGCGGCCGGACTCGACGGCGAGCTGCGGGGTACCGGACCGCCACTGCGGGAGGTGCAGGTCGAGCGCGTCCGCCAGCTCAGCCCGGACCTTGGCGTAGACCGGGCGGTCACCGGGCACCGTGTACGGTGCGGCGAACCCGCCACCGATGTCGAGGAACCGCAGCGGCAGGTCGTGTTCGGCCTCGATCCGGGCGGCCGTGGCGATGCTCTGGCGGAACTCGGCGATCAGGCTCTCCTCGTCCCGCGCGTTGCTCAGCGGGTAGAAGTGCAGCCCGACGATCCGGGTGCCCGGCACGGCCCGGAACTGCGGCATCAGCTCCGGCAGGGTTTCCGCGTCGACACCGAACTGGGACGGCGTACCGGTCATCCGGATGCTGGTGGTGGCGGCCGACGAGTCGCTGTTGATCCGCAGCAGGCAGTCCACGGTGATGCCGTGCGCGGTGGCGACCGCACCGACCCGGCGCAGGTCGCCGAGGGACTCGACGGAGAACTCGCGTACCCCCTGGGCGCAGGCCCAGGCCAGTTCTGCGGTGGTCTTGCCCGGCCCGCCGTAGAGGATCCGGTCGGCGGGGTGCCCGGCCTCCAACGCGGCGGCCAGCTCGCCGAGCGAGCAGACCTCGGCGCGGCAGTCGCCCTCGCCGGTACGCAGCGCCCGGACGATCTCCGGGTGCGGGTTGGCCTTCAGCGAGTAGAAGATGTCGAACTGTTCGGGCAGGGTGGCCCGCAGGTCCCGCCGGGCGGCCCGCAGCCGGTCGAGGTCGTAGACGTAGAGCGGCGAGCCGTACGCCGCCACCAGTTCCTCGGGGGTCACCGGGTCTCAGCCTCCACCATCGCGGTCAACTGCTGCTTGGCGCTCTTGCCGTTGAGGGTGAGCGGGAACTCGGCGAGTACCCGGCAGACCGCCGGGACCTTCGCCGGTTCCAGCCGGACGGCCAGCTCCCGCAGCACGGTGGTCGGCGGCAGGTCGGCGGCGACGAAGATGGTCAGGTCCCGGGTGTCGGTCGGGGGCAGCACGGCGGCGGCCCGTACCCCGGGCACGTCCATCGCGGCGGCCTCGATCTCGATGCTGCTCATCCGGGTGCCCTTGCGCTTGAACATGTCGTCGCGGCGGCCGGAGAAGTAGAGGTAGCCGTCCGCGTCGACGTTGCCGTAGTCACCGGTGTGCAGCCGGACCTCGCCGTCGGGGTGGAGCCGGAAGGTGCGGGCGGTCAGCTCGGGCAGCTTCCAGTAGCCGGCCATCACGTGCGGGCCGGTCACCACGATCTCGCCGACCTCACCGGGCGGCAGTTCCGCGCCGTCGGCGTCGAGGATGCGTACCCGGGTGCCGGGCAGTGGCCGGCCGACCGACCCGGGCCGGTCGAACTCCTCGTACGGCGGCATGATGCTGATCCGCTTGCACTCGGTGGTGCCGTACATCCGGACCACCTGCGCGCCGGGCAGGCTGGCCCGCAGCCCGTCGATGACCGCCTGGGGCAGCGCCGCACCGGTGTTGGTGACCATGCGCAGCGAGGTTGGTCCGGGGTCCCGGGCGAGCAGCTTGACCAGTGCGGTGGCCAGTGACGGCACCGCCGGGAAGACCGTGGCGCCGGTCTGCCGGAGCTGCCGGAGCAGCCGGACCTCCGGCTCGTCGGCGGCGAGCGCCAGTTCGGCACCGGCCAGGGTGGCCAGCAGGATCTGGTAGAGCCCGTAGTCGAACGAGAGCGGCGACCGGCAGAACACCACGTCGTCCGGGCGGTAGCCGAGCATCGCCTGGATACCGGCGGCGGCGAAGGCCACCGGCGCCTGGGGCAGCACGACGGCCTTGGGTGCGGCGGTGCTGCCGGAGGTGTACATGAACGCGACCGGGTCGTCGGGCTGCACGTCGGCGGAGCCGACCGGGGTGGCGTCCGCGCTCTGCACGGCCGCCCAGCAGTCGGCGATCTGCACGGCGGGTACCGCGCCGAACCGGTCGCCGGCCGGCGCGGCGACCAGGGCCAGCACCGGCTCGGAGTCGGTGATCACCGACCGCAGGTGGAAGTCCTTCATGCCCGGGTTGAGCGGTACGAAGACCGCGCCGAGCCGGGACAGCGCGAACCAGAGCGGCGCGGCGTGCCGCATGTTCGGCAACTGCACCAGCACCCGGTCGCCGCGCCGGACGCCCTGCCCGCGCAGCCAACCGGCGGTGGCGTGGCTGAGCCGGGCCACCTCGGCGTACGTCCACGCGCCGGTCGCGTCGCTGATCGCGGTGGAGTCGGGCCAGGTCGCGGCGGCGGTGTCCAGGATGTCGTGCAGGTACCGGGCCGGCTGGTCCACCCGGCCGGTTCCGGCTTCGGCGTCGGGGGTCATCGGTGCGCTCCCACTTCCGGCCCCGCCACCGGCCGGTACGGCCAGCAGGGCGGCGGCCCGCTCCTTGAGTGCCTTACGGTCGGTCTTGCGGTTGGGGTTGAGCGGCATCTCGCCCAGGTGCTGGTAGTGGCGGGGCAGCATGCCCGCCGGCAGGGTGTCGCGCAGGTGCCGGGTGATCGTGGCGGCGGTCAGCGGCTCGCCGGTGTGGAAGACGAACAGCCGTGGCTCGCCGTCGACCACCGGCGCGACGGCCGCCGCGTCGGTCACCCCGGGGCAGGTCCGCACCGCGTGGGTGATCTCCGACAGCTCCACCCGCAGGCCGGAGATCTGCACCTGGTCGTCGGCCCGGCCCAGGTAGGTCAACTCGCCGTCGGGGAAGTGCCGGACCCGGTCGCCGGTGCGGTAGTAGGTCCGCCCGTCGTGGTCGGCGAACCGGCCGGCGTTCTCGGCCGGGTCGAGGTAGCCGGCGCACATCTGCGGGCCGGTGACGCAGAGTTCCCCTTCCACCGGGTCGGGTCCGTCGGTGTCGACCGGCCGGTCGTCCGGCCCGAGCAGCAGGTGGTCGTGGCCGGGGTGCACCGGCCCGATCGGCACGATGCCGTTGGCGCTGCGCTGCGTGGACGCCTCCGACCAGCGGTGGCCGGAGACGGTGATGGTCAGTTCGGTGGGCCCGTAGAGGTTCTCCACCGCCGCGTCGGGGGCGGCCCGCTGCCACTCGTCGGCGTCCACGCAGCGCAGCGGCTCACCGGCGAAGAAGCTGTAGCGCAGCCCGGCCAGCGCACCGGAGGCCAGTCCGCCGGTGCGGCGTACCACGTCGATGGCGCTCGGCGCGGAGAACCAGACGGTCAGGCCGTGCTCGGCGGCGAACGCGGGCAGGGTACGCAGGCCGCGCAGCGGCACCGGCAGCACACACGCGCCGGAGCCCCAGGCGCTGAACAGGTCGAACATCGCACAGTCGAAGGTCAGGTCGAACGTCTGGGAGAAGACGTCGTCCGGGCCGAAGTCGTACCGGTCGTCGATGATCGAGAAGTAGTGCCGGTTGCTGGAGTGCCGGATCCGTACCCCCTTGGGTACCCCGGTGGAGCCGGAGGTGAACAGGATGTACGCCGGGTCGTCCGGGTCGGCGGGGCGCGGCGCGGTCAACGCCAGCTCCGGCCGGGGGCGCAGGACCCGGCCGCCGCCCGCCCCGTCCGGGGTGAGGATGGCGGCGCCCTCCGGCAGCAGTTCCGCCGCCGCCCCGGCGCCCCGCTCGTCGGTGATGACCGCACCGACCCCGGCCGCGGTCAGCGCGTACCGGTTGCGGGCGTCCGGGAAGTCCGGGTGCAGCGGCACCACCGCCGCGCCGGTGTAGAGCGCGGCGAGCGTGCCGAGGTACGCCTCGGCGGACTTGTTGGCGAACACCCCGACCGTGGCCGGGGGTGCGGACAGTTCACCGAGCAGGGTGCCGGCCCAGGTGAGGGCGGTCTCGTGGGCCTGCGCGTAGCTGACCTCCCGCCCGCCGACCCGGAACGCGGGACGGTCCGGGGCGATGGCCAGACCACGCAGGAAGCGACCGTGCAGCGTCGCGTCGAGCCGGTTCGTGGCTGCCGTACCGGTCATGGGTGTCCTCCTCTCCTGGTGGCGGGCGGTCGGTCCGGCGGTCAGACCGCAGCCGGGCGGAGACCGTTGAGGACCGACCAGAGCGAGCCGACGGTCTCGAAGGTCTCCCGGGTCAGTGCGTCGTCGACGAAGGCCACCCCGTACTGCCCCTCCAGGGCGGTGAGCAGGTCGACAATGCCGAGCGAGTCCAGCCCGTGGTCGGTGAGGTTGGTGTCGGGGGTCAACGGCTCGTCGGCCGGCAGGAACGGCAGGTGGCCGCGGAGGATCTCCTCGAACTGCGGGTCAGTCATGACGGGTCAGGGGTCCTTTCTCGGTTACGGTCAGCGCCCAGCCGGAACCGGCTGACGTCGGGGTTGCATGGCCAGCCGCGGGTTGACCGCGACGACCTCGAAGTTGCGCACCACGCAGTCGACCCGGCCGAACATCGCGTCCTGGCCGACGACCAGGACCTTCCCGACCAACCGGTCGCGCAGCGTGGCCACCGCGTCCGGCCAGCGGACCGGCCGGACGAACCCGTCGAGCACCAGGGTGCGTACCTGGTCGGCGGTGGTCAGCAGCTCACCGGTCTGGTCGGAGACGATCGGCACCGCCGGGTCGGCGAAGGTGAACCCGGGCAGGATCTCGTCGCGGACCGTGGCGTGCAGGCCGGTGAACAGGGACGAGTGCATCGGTGGGCGCATCGCGTAGAGCGGCAGGCCGCCGACGGAACGCAGCCGGGTGACGAACCAGTCGACCGCGCTCTCGCGCAGGTTGACCATGTGGAAACCGGCGTCGAGGTGGCAGGCGAACTCGTACCACTCGCCACGTTCGGTCAGCTCGGCCAGTACCGGTTCGAGCTTGTCCTCGGGTACCCGGACGAAGGACTGGGTGACGATGTCGGTGTGCTGAATGGCGAAGTAGTCGTCGAGTACCCGGGCCAGCCGGGCGGTGAGCAGGACGGTGTCCTCGAAGGACAGCGCGCCGGTGAAGCCGGCCACCGTCTTCTGCCCGAAGCTGGCGCCGGTGCACAGGGCCGGCTCCTCGTCGAGGTGCTGGCGCGCCCACTCGGCGAGGGCGAGGCAGTTCACCAGGAAGGCCACCTGGGCGGCCTCGTCGTAGTCGGTGTCGGCGTCGGCGAAGCGGTCGATGACGGAGTAGCCGAGCACCTCGTCGGCCCGGCGCAGCAGCCGGCGGGCGATCGGGTTGCCGACCATGAACCTGCCGACCTCGGGGAACCGGCTCGGTCCCATGCCCGGGAAGACGAAAGCGGTGTCCATGGCAGACCCTCCGTGGGTAGCGGCGCCGTCGGCGGCGGCGGGGTCGGATTCACCCGTACGCCGGGACAGGGACCGGTCAGTAAGAACTCTCTGGTACGAGCCGGGGTCAGAGAACCCCTAGCCCCTCCCCGGCTCCCCTAGGCGGAACCGGGGGCCGGGGACGGGCGGTCGAGGTCAGAAATCGTCGTCGTCGTCCTCGTCGTCCTCCTGCGCGGCGATCAGCTCGTCCCGCAGGAACTCCGCCATCTCCTCGGCGGTCGGGTAGTCGTAGATGAGGGCGATCGGCAGGTTCTCCAGGCCGGTGATGATGCTGACCCGCTTACGCAGCTCGACCGAGGTCAGCGAGTTGAAGCCGAGATCCATGAAGTCGGCGTCGACCTCGATGCCCTCCGGGTCGTCGTGCCCGAGGGTCACCGCCATCTGGCCCCGGATCATCTCGGTGAGGATGCCGACCCACTCGGACCGTGGTACTGCCGCCAGGGCCTCGGCCAGCCGGGGGTCCATGCCCTCCTGGGCTTCCTCCTCGGCGGTCGCCGCGTCGGTCGGGGTCGCCTCCGCCTCGGCCGGGGCCGCCGGTCGCCGCCACTGGGCCAGCGCCGGCAGCAGGGTACGCAGCGCCTCCTGCTGGGCCTCGTCGAGCTGGAGGCTGCGGGTCACCTCGTCGGCGTCCCCGCGTTCCACCGCCGCCCAGAACTCCGCCTCGGCGGCCGTGGCGCCGGCTTCCCACAGGTTGCCCGACTCCAGCCAGTAACGCTGCCGCTGGAAGGCGTAGGTGGGCAGCGGCACCCGGCGGGCGCCCGGGAAGAACGCCGCCCAGTCCACCGGGACTCCCCTGGTATGCAGCACGCCGAGGGCACGCACCAGGGTCTCCGGCTCGTCCCGGTCCCGTCGGGACGCGGCGACCAGCGTGACGTCCTTCGCCCCGGTCAGGCAGCCCTCGCCCAGCGCGGTGAGTACCCCGTCCGAGCCGATCTCCAGGAACGTGGTGGCCCCGGCGTCGTGCAGGGCGCGTACCCCGTCGGCGAACCGCACCGCCGAGCGGACCTGCTCCACCCAGTACCCGGCGCCCGGCGGCTCCTCGCCGGCCGGCCAGACCCGGCCGGTGACCGTGGAGACCAGCGGCACCTGCGGCGGGTGGTAGTGGATCTGGTCGGCGACCGTGCGGAGCTCGTCCAGCATCGGGGCCATCAGCGGCGAGTGGAACGCATGCGACACGGTGAGCTGCTTCGTCTTGCGGCCCAGTTCCCGGAAGTGGGCGGCCACCTCGGCCACCGCCTCCTCGACACCGGAGACCACCACCGACTCGGGTCCGTTGACCGCGGCGATGCTGACCAGATCCTCGCGGCCGACCAGCAGCGGCAGCACCTCCGTCTCGGTGGCCCGGACCGACACCATCGCCCCGCCGGCCGGCAGGGCCTGCATCAGCCGGCCCCGGGCGGCGGTCAACCGGGCCGCGTCGGCGAGGGTGAGCACCCCGGCGGCGTGCGCGGCGGCGATCTCACCGATCGAGTGGCCGAGGACGTGGTCGGGGCGTACGCCCCACGCCTCCACCAGCCGGTGCAGGGCGACCTCGACGGCGAACAGGGCCGGCTGGGTCCAGCCGGTCTGGTCCAGCAGGGCCGCCTCCGGGCTGTCCGGCTCGGCGAACACCACCTCCCGCAACGGCCGGTCCAGGTGGGCGTCCAGCTCGGCGCAGACCGCGTCGAACGCCTTGGCGAAGACCGGGAACGTCTCGTACAGCGCCCGGCCCATGCCGGCCCGCTGGGCGCCCTGGCCGGTGAAGAGCAGGGCCAGCCCGCCGGCGGTGACCCGGCCGGCGGTGACGCTGTCGGCCGTACCGCCGGTGGTGACGGTCCCCAGACCGCGCAGCAGGTCGTCCCGGCCGGTGGCCAGCACCACCGCCCGGTGGTCGAAGGCGGATCGGGTGGTGGCCAGCGAGAAGGCGAGGTCGGTCAGCACCGGTTCCGGCTGCCCGGTGAGGTACGCCCGCAGCCGGTCGGCCTGGGCCGCCAGCGCCTCCCGGGTCCGGCCGGAGAGCACCACCGGCACCGGCGCCCCGGTGCCGGGGTCGGTCGCCGGTGCGGGCTCCGGGGTGGCCGGCGCCTCCTCCAGTACCACGTGCGCGTTCGTGCCGGAGAAGCCGAAGCTGGACACCGCCGCGCGGCGGGGCCGGTCGCCCCGGCGCCACGGGCGGGCCTCGGTCAGCAGTTCGACCGCACCGACACTCCAGTCGACGTGCGGGGTGGGCTCGTCGACGTGCAGGGTCCTCGGCAGCATGCCGTGCCGTAACGCCTGCACCATCTTGATCACCCCGCCGACCCCGGCGGCGGCCTGCGTGTGACCCAGGTTCGACTTCAGCGAACCCATGAAGACCGGGCGGTCGGCGGCGCGGTCCCGGCCGTACACCGAGAGCACCGCCTGCGCCTCGATCGGGTCGCCGAGCGGGGTACCGGTGCCGTGCGCCTCCACCACGTCCACGTCGGTGGCGGCGAGCCCGGCGTTGGCCAGCGCGGCGCGGATGACCCGCTGCTGGGACGGGCCGTTCGGGGCGGTCAGCCCGTTGGAGGCACCATCCTGGTTGGTTGCCGAGCCCCGGATCACCGCGAGCACCCGGTGGCCGTTCTGCTGGGCGTCGGAGAGCCGTTCCAGCAGCAGCACACCGGCCCCCTCGGACCAGGTGGTGCCGTCGGCGGCGGCGGCGAACGGCTTGCACCGGCCATCCGGGGCGAGCGCCCGCTGCCGGGAGAACTCGATGAACGAGGTCGGGGTGGCCATCACGGTCGCGCCGCCGGCCAGCGCCAGGGAGCACTCCCCCTGCCGCAGCGCCTGGGCCGCGAGGTGGATGCTGACCAGCGACGACGAGCAGGCGGTGTCCACGGTGACCGCCGCGCCCTCCAGGCCCAGCGCGTACGACACCCGGCCGGAGACCACACTGCCGGAAGTACCGGTACCGAGGAAACCCTCCACCCCCTCCGGCACCGACGGCAGGCCGGTCGCGTAGTCGTGGTACATCGAACCGGCGAACACCCCGGTCTGGCTGCCGCGCAGGGTGACCGGGTCGATCCCGGCGTCCTCGATGGCCTCCCAGGAGGTCTCCAGCAGCAGCCGCTGCTGCGGGTCCATCGCGGTGGCCTCGCGGGGTGAGATGCCGAAGAACGCGGCGTCGAAGTCGGCGGCGTCGGGCAGGAAACCGCTGGAGTTGACGTAGCTCTTGCCGGCCGCTTCCGGGTCCGGGTCGTAGAGCCGCTCCACGTCCCAGCCCCGGTCGGTGGGGAACGGGCCGATCGCGTCGCGTTCCGCCGCGAGCAGCGTCCACAGCTGCTCCGCGTCGGTGACGCCGCCCGGGTAACGGCAGGCCATGCCGATGATCGCGATCGGCTCGTCGCTGGCCGACCGGGTGGGTACCACCGGGGTCGGCTCGACCCGGCCGTCGAAGAGTTCCGCGTGCAGGTGGGCGGCCAACTCGGCCGGGGACGGGTAGTCGAAGACCAGGGTGGCCGGCAGGCGCAGCCCGGTCGCCCGGCCGAGCCGGTTGCGCAGCTCCACGGCGGTCAGCGAGTCGAAGCCGAAGTCCTTGAACGCCCGGCCCGGCTCGATGGCGGTCGCGGCGCCGTACTGGAGCACCGAGGCGACCTCGACCCGGACCAGCTCCAGCACCGCCTGGGCCCGTTCGGCCGGGGTCCGGCCGGCGAGGGTACGGACCAGGTCCGAACCGCCGGCCGAGCGGGCGGCGGCCCGCCGGGCCGAGGAACGGATCAGCCCGCGCAGCAGGTGCGGCGGCTCGTCGGCGTCGGCCCGCCGGGCCAGCACGCCCAGTTCCAGCTTGACCGGGACCAGGGCGGCGACCGGCGCGGTGACCGTCGCGTCGAGCAGGGCGAGCCCCTCCGCCTCGGTGAACGCACCGAATCCGGTACCGGTCATCCGGCGGCTGTCCACGTCCCGCAGCCCGTCGACCATGCCCTGCTGCCACGGCCCCCAGGCCAGGGAGACCGCCGGCAGCCCGGCCGACCGGCGTACGGCGGCCAGGGCGTCGAGGAAGGCGTTTGCCGCCGCGTAGCTGGCCTGACCGGCGTTCCCGAGCACCCCGGCCGCCGAGGAGAAGAGCACGAACGCGCTCAGCTCGCGGTCCCGGGTCAGCTCGTGCAGGTACCAGGCGGCGTCGACCTTGGGGCCGAGGACCCGGTCCACCCGCTCCGGGGTGAGCGCGTCGATCACCCCGTCGTCGAGTACGCCGGCCGCGTGCACCACCGCGGCCAGGTCCGGCACCCCGGCGACCACCTCGGCCAGCGCCGCCCGGTCCGCCACGTCGCACGCGGCGATGGACACCTCGGCGCCCAGGCCGGTCAACTCGGCGAGCAGATCGGTGGCGCCGGGGGCGGCGACGCCGCGCCGGCTGAGCAGGATGATCCGGCGTACCCCGTGCACGGCGACCAGGTGCCGGGCGACGAGCGCACCGAGTCCGCTGGTGCCGCCGGTGACCAGCGTGGTGCCGTCGGTGTGCCAGCCCTTCTCGCCCTGTCCGGCGGGCTCGTTGATGTGCCCGGCGGGCTCGGTGAACCGGGTGAGTCGGGGCGCGAGGAGCCGGCCGGCGCGGACCGCCACGTCGGGCTCACCGGCCGCCAGCACGGCGGACAGCACCGGCTCGACCTCCGCCGTGCCGGCCAGGTCCAGCAGGATCATCCGGTCCGGGTGTTCGGCCTGCGCGGACCGCAGCAGACCGCGTACCGCCGCCCCGGCCAGGTCGGTGACCTGCTCGTCCGGGGAGACGGCGACCGCGCCCCGGGTGACGACCACCAGCCGGCTGTCGGTGTACCGCTCGTCGGTGAGGAACTGCTGGATGGTGGCGAGCGCCTCGTGCACGGCACCGTGGGTGTCGACGACGGTGTCGCCGGTACCGGCCGGCAGGGTGAACACGACCGGCGCCGGGCCGGTGCCGGTGGCGTCGGTGGTGTCGACGCTGGCGACCGGCGTTTCCGGCGGCGCCTCGGCCAGCGGGGACCACTGCACCTGGTAGAGGGAGTTCGGGATGCCGGCGGCCGGGCGGAGCTGATCGGCCGAGAAGGCGCGCAGCAGCAGGGAGTCGACGGTGGCGACCGGCGCCCCGGCCGGGTCGGTGGCCAGCACCCGCACGGTGTCCGCGTCGACCAGGGTCAGGCGTACCCGCAGGGTGGTGGCGCCGGTGGCGTGCAGGGTCACCCCGGCGAACGCGAACGGCAGGTGCGCCGCCCCATCGTCCGTACCGGCCAGCGCCAGGCCGTGCAGGGCCGCGTCGAGCAGGGCGGGGTGCAGACCGAAGCCGTCGGCGCTGGTGCCCTCGGGGAGTTCCACCTCGGCGAGGATGTCGTCACCGGCCCGCCAGACCGCCCGGACGCCCTGGAACACCGGTCCGTAGCCGAGGCCCAGGCCGGACATCGTCGGGTACAGCGTGTCGACGTCGACCGGCTCGGCGCCGGCCGGCGGCCAGGCGGTCAGCTCGGCGGGTGCGGTCGGGGTGGCCGGGGTGGCCGGGGTGAGTACGCCGGTGGCGTGCCGGGTCCACTCCGTGTGCTCGCCGTTGGTGCTCTCCGGGGTGGAGTAGATGTTCAGCGGTCGGCGGCCCTGCGCGTCGGCTTCGCCGACGGTGATCTGGACGTGTACCGCGCCCGAGGCGGGCAGCACCAGTGGCGCCTGGAGGGTCAGCTCGTCCAGGGTGTCGCAACCCACCCGGTGACCGGCGTGCAGGGCGAGTTCCACGTGCGCGGTACCGGGCAGGACGATGGTGTCCATCACCTGGTGATCGGCCAACCACGGATGCGTCGCCACACTCAGCCGACCGGTCAGCACATGCTCGTCCGCCCCGGCCAGCGTCATCGCCGCCGCCAGCAACGGATGTTCGGCAGCGGTCATGCCCAGCCCGGTCGGGTCGGCCGGCACGCTCGCGGTGGCCTCCAGCCAGTACCGCTGGTGCTGGAACGCGTAGGTGGGCAGCTCGACCCGCTTCCCGCCGGTCAGCAGGGCGGAGAAGTCGACGCTGATGCCCCGGGCCCAGAGCGAGCCGAGGCCGGTGGTGAAGGTCAGCGCGGCGTCCCGGTCCTTGCGGACCAGCGGGATCGCGGTGACATCCGCCAGGATCTGGCCGGTCAGCGCGGTCAGGATCGCGTCCGGACCGATCTCCACGAACGTGACCACACCGGAAGCGTGCGCGGCGGTCACCGCATCGGCGAAGCGGACACCCGCCCTGACGTGCTCCACCCAGTAGTCCGGATCCGCCCACACACTCGCCGTGGTCAACTCGCCGGTCACCGTCGACGCAACAGTGGTGTCCACAACGCTGTAGGTCAGCCCGGCGACCACCGTGCGGAACTCGTCCAGCATCGGCGCCATCAACGGCGAATGGAACGCATGCGACACCGACAGCCGCTTGGTCTTCCGACCAAGCTCACGGAAGTGTTCGGCGACCTCCTCCACCGCCGGCTCGGCACCGGAGATAACCACGGAGGTAGGGCCGTTGACCGCACCGACACCCACCTGGTCATCCCGGCCGGCCAGCAGCGGCAGGACCTCGGCCTCGGTGGCCTGCACCGACACCATCACCCCACCACTGGGTAGGGCCTGCATCAACCGACCACGAGCCGCCACCAGCCTCGCCGCATCAGCGAGCGACAGCACACCCGTCACGTGCGCGGCAGCGATCTCACCCACCGAATGACCCACAAACACCGACGGCTTCACACCGAACGACTCCGCCAGCCGGAACAACGCCACCTCAACCGCGAAAACCGCCGGCTGGGTCAGACCCGTCTGATCCAGATCCCCACTGCCGTCGAACACCACGTCACGGACCGAGACACCCAGCAACGGGTCAAGCTCAACGCACACCGCATCGAACACCGATGCGAACACCGGGAACACGTCGTACAGACCACGACCCATCCCCACCCACTGCGAACCCTGACCAGTGAACAACGCACCGAGAGGATCTGCGCTGACCGAAACCGGGGAGACATCGGCCAGACCGGCGGCCAGCTCAGTCAACTCACGACCAGCCACCACCGCCCGGTACTCGAACACCGACCGGGTGTTGACCAGCGACCAGGCCACATCACGCGCGGACAGCTCCGGACGCGCGTCCACGAACTCACGTAGCCGCACCGCCTGGGCGTGGACCGCCTCGGGCGTACGACCGGAGAGCACCCACGGGACGGCGCCCGAGCCGACCGGCTCCGGGGACTCCTCGACGACAGCCTCCGACTCGGCCGGCGCCTGCTCCAGGATGACGTGTGCGTTCGTACCCGAAATGCCGAACGACGAGACACCCGCCCGGCGCGGCCGGTCGACCGCCGGCCACTCCCGCGCCTCGGTCAGCAACTCCACCGCGCCCACCGACCAGTCGATGTGCGGCGACGGCTCGTCCACGTGCAGCGTCCTCGGCAACACACCGTGCCGCATCGCCTGCACCATCTTGATCACCCCGGCAACACCCGCCGCCGCCTGCGTGTGACCCAGATTCGACTTGACCGCACCCAACCACAACGGCGCATCGGCAGGACGCCCCTGCCCATAGGTCGCCAGCAGCGCCTGCGCCTCGATCGGGTCACCCAGGTTGGTACCCGTACCGTGCGCCTCGACCGCGTCCACGTCGGCCGGCTCCAGCCGGCCATTGGCCAGCGCGGACATGATCACCCGCTGCTGCGACGGACCGTTCGGCGCGGTCAGACCGTTCGACGCACCGTCCTGGTTGACCGCCGAGCCGCGCACCACGGCCAGGATCCGGTGCCCGTTGCGCTGCGCGTCGGAGAGCCGCTCCAGCACGAGTACGCCGACGCCCTCGGCCAGGCCGGTGCCGTCGGCTGCGGAGGCGAAGGGCTTGCACCGCCCGTCCGGGGCGGCGGCCCGCTGCCGGGAGAAGTCGATGAAGGTGTTGGGGCTGGCCATCACGCTCGCGCCACCGGCCAGGGCGAGGGAGCACTCCCCGGCGCGGAGGGCCTGCACCGCCAGGTGCAGTGCCACCAGCGACGACGAGCAGGCGGTGTCCACGGTCACCGCCGGGCCCTCCAGCCCGAAGACGTACGAGATGCGCCCGGAGGCGACGCTGCCGGAGGTACCGGTACCGAGGAAGGACTCGACGCCCTCCGGTACAGACCGGACGTCGGTGGCGTAGTCGTGGTACATCAGCCCGGCGAAGACCCCGGTGTCGCTGCCCCGCAGGTCGACCGGGTCGATGCCGGCCGACTCGAACGCCTCCCAGGACGACTCCAGCAGCAGGCGCTGCTGCGGGTCCATGGCCAGGGCCTCGCGGGGCGAGATACCGAAGAAGGTCGGGTCGAAGTCACCGGCCCCGTCGACGAAGCCGCCCTCGCGGACGTAGGAGGCACCCCGGGGGTCGGCGTCCGGGCCGTGCAGGGACTCCAGGTCCCAGCCCCGGTCGGTGGGAAAGGCACCGATGCCGTCGACGCCGTCGAGCAGGTTCCGCCACAGGTCGTCGGGGTTGCGGACGCCGCCCGGGTACTGGCAGGCCATACCGACGATGGCGATCGGCTCTGCGTTCCTGCTCTCCACGTCGGACAGTCGCTGCCGGGTCTGCTGCAGTTCGGCAGCCGCCCGCTTGAGGTATTCGCGGAGTTTGTCCTCGGTGGCCATGTCTCTCATACACCTCATAAAGTCGACAGTTGCGCGGACGACCTTTTCTGCCCGACGTATGGCAGTCGGCTCAGCAGGCGGCGCAATACCACCCGGCGCGCACGCCTGAGCGATATCCGCCCATGGAAACCCTTATTCAGAGGCCCGGATCGGAGAAACCCCTAGGCTCCCCACAACTCGCCCCTAACCTCGTCAGGGCGTGATCGGGTGTGCGCAGTGAGACACGAGACGCCCTGCCCGCAAGGCTTTCGGGGACGTACGCTACATCGGGACCGGCCACCACCGGACCCGTACGGCGGCAGGACGCAGCCGGTCGCGTCAGCACCATCCGTACGTAACAAAGGATTGCCGCAGAATCACTTCGGACCCGAAACAACAGAGGGACAGAGAATGTTCGCACCGCCGAGCGTAGAGGGAAATGCTCCCTTCGACGAGGGCCACACGTGGTATCGGGTCACCGGCGACCTTGAATGGGGCAATCCCCCACTCGTGGTCCTGCACGGCGGCCCGGGGAGTACCCACGACTATCTGTTGAGTCTCACCGGGTTGGCCGCCGACGGGTGGCCGGTCGTGCACTACGACCAGCTCGGCAACGGCCGGTCCACCCACCTGCCCGAGCGGGGCGCCGACTTCTGGACGGTACCGCTCTTCCTGGCCGAGCTGGACAATCTGCTCGACCATCTCGGCATCACCGAGGACTACGTCCTGTTCGGGCAGTCCTGGGGCGGCATGCTCGCGGCCGAACACGCGATCCGCGATCCGGAGGGACTGCGCGGGCTGGTCATCGCCAACTCCCCCGCCTCGATGCCGCTGTGGCGTTCCGAGGCGGCCCGGTTGCGTACCGAACTCCCGCCGGAGGTGCAGGAGACGCTGACCCGCCACGAGACGGCCGGGACGACCGACAGCCCGGAGTACCGCAAGGCGGCGTTCGCCTACTACCAACGGTTCGTCTGCCGTACCGAACCGCTGCCGCCGGAGCTCGCGGCGACCTTCATGGCCCTGGAGAACGACCCGACGGTCTACTCGACGATGAACGGTCCCAACGACTTCCATGTCATCGGTACGTTGCGGGACTGGTCGGTGGTCGGCCGGCTCGGCGCGGTCAATGCACCCACCCTGCTGATCAGCGGCCGGTACGACGAGGCCACCCCGGCCACCGTGCAGCCGTTCTACGACGAGATCGACATGGTGGAGTGGGAGGTCTTCGAGGAGTCGAGCCACCTGCCGCACCTGGAGGAGCCGGAGCGGTTCGTGAAGGTGATGCGGAGCTGGCTGACCAACCTCGGCTGACCAACGTCGGCTGACGAGGCCGGGCCATGAAGACGGTGGGGTGTCCGCGTGCTGCGGACACCCCACCGTCTTCTCGTGCGTCGCGTTAACAAGGGCCCCTTCCTCTACCAAAAGCGATAAGAAGGGGCCCTTCCTTACACCTCAGGTGTTGTCGATCAGGGCGAACAGGTCGTCGTCGCTGGCCGAGTCGAGATCCTCGGCGGCCGGCGCGTCCGGTGCTGCGGTCAGCTTGGCGAGGCTGTCCTTGAGGCGGACCGCCAGCCGGTTGCGGACGGTGTCGTCGGCCAGGGCGGCGAGCGCCGCCTCCAGCTTGTCGATCTCGGCGACCAGGGCCTGGACCGCAGCCTCCCCGTTGCCCTCCCCGCCCAGTTCGGCGGTGAGGAACTGCGCGACGTGGTCCGGGGTGGGGTGGTCGAAGACCAGGGTGGCGGGCAGCCGCAGCCCGACGGTGTTGCCGAGCCGGTTCCGCAGTTCGACCGCGAGCAGCGAGTCGAACCCGAACTCCTTGAACGGCCGGCTCGGCGTGATCTCCTCACCGGAGGCGAAGCCGAGCACCACGGCGATCTGCTCCCGGACCAGCTTCAGCAGCGCCTCCTGCCGCTCCTCCGGGGCGAGCGCGGTCAGCTTCTGCCGCAGCGCCGCACCGTCGGTGGCCCCGCCCGCCCGGCGGGCCGGTACCCGGACCAGGCCCCGCAGCAGGGCAGGTACCTCCCCGAAACCGGACCCGGAACCGGAACCGGAACCGGAACCGGAACCGGAACCGGAACCGGAACCGGATGCGGCGGCACCGGCCAGCGCGGCCACGTCCAGCCGCATCGGCACCAGCACCGGCAGGTCGACGCCGAGCGCGGTGTCGAACAGCGCCAGCCCTTCGGCCTCGGTGAGCGGGGCCAGCCCGTTGCGGGCCATCCGCTGCACGTCCACCTCGGTGAGCTGGCTGGTCATGCCGTCCCCGGCCGTACCGACGGCCAGGTTGCGCGCCCACAGGCCCCAGGCGAGGGACTGGGCGGGCAAACCGGCGGACCGGCGGACCACGGTGAGCGCGTCGAGGAACGCGTTCGCCGCCGCGTAGTTACCCTGCCCGGCGTTGCCGAAGGTCGCCGCCGCCGAGGAGAAGAGCACGAAGCCGGCGAGGTCGAGATCCCGGGTCAGGTCGTGCAGGTTCCAGGCGGCGTCCACCTTGGGCCGCAGCACGGTGTCGAGCTGACCGGGGGTCAGCGCAGCGACCACGCTGTCGTCGAGCACACCGGCCGAGTGCACCACGGCGGTGAGCGGGTGTCCGGCCGGTACGCCGGCCAGCAGCCCGGCCAGCGCGTCCCGGTCGGCCGCGTCGCAGGCGGCGATGCTGACCGTCGCGCCCAGCGATTCCAGTTCGGCGGCCAGTTCCGCCGCGCCCGGGGCGGCCGGGCCACGCCGGCTGGTCAGCAGCAGGTGCCGGACCGAGTGCTCGGTGACGAGGTGCCGGGCGAACAGCGCCCCCAGGCCACCGGTACCGCCGGTGACCAGGACGGTGCCGTCCGGGTTCCAGTCCCGCGCGGCCGGTTCGATGCTCACCGGCACCCTGGCCAGTCGTGGTGCGGTGAACTGCCCGTCCCGGACGGCGAGCTGCGGTTCGCCGCTGGCCAGGGCGGCGGGCAGCGCGGCCAGCGAGGTGTCGCTGTCGTCGGAGTCGATCAGGACGAACCGGTCGGGGTTCTCCGACTGGGCGGAGCGGAGCAGACCCCAGGCCGCGGCGAGCGCCGGATCGGGCTGCTCGCCCTCGGCCACCGCCACCGCGCCGAAGGTCAGCAGTACCAGCCGGGAAGTGGTGAACCGCTCGTCGGCGAGCCAGTCCTGGGCCAGGGCGAGGGCCTGCTGCACGGTTGCCTTGACCGTGGCGGCCATCCCGTCGGCCGTCGCGGTCACCTTGCGGTGCAGCACCACGACCGGGGTACGGCCGTCGCCGTCCACCGCCTCCTGAAGGCTGGCCAGTCCGGGGTGGGCGGCCACCTGCATACCGGCGCCGGTGAGCACGTCGACGACGCGGTTGTCGTCGCCGAGTACCGCCCAGCTGCCGGTGGACGGGACCGCGCCGGCCGGCGGGGTGACCGCCGCCCAGTCCACCCGGAACAGCGACTCGTGGTACGCCGCGCCCGCCGAGGCGAGCTGCTGCGGCGAGACGGCCCGGACGGAGAGCGACTCGACCGTCAGCACCGGCGCGCCGGTGCCGTCGGTCAGCTCCAGCGCCACCGTGTCGACCCCGGTCGGCCGGAGCCGGGCCCGCAGCCGGGTGGCCCCGGTGGCGTGCAGGGTGACGCCCTGCCAGCCGAACGGGAGCTTCGGCCGGCCGGCCTCGGCGGCACCGTCGGCCTCGGCCAGGCCGATGCCGTGCAGGGCGCCGTCGAGCAGCGCCGGGTGGACGCCGAAGCCGTCCGTGCCGGTGCCCTCCTCCAACTCCACCTCGACGTACAGCTCGTCACCGGCCCGCCAGGCGGCCCGCAGACCCTGGAACACCGGCCCGTACTCCAGGCCGGCCAGCGCCAGCCGGGGATACAGGTCGGCCACGTCGACCGGTACCGCACCGGCCGGCGGCCAGGCGGCCGGACCGGCGGCGGGCAGCGGCGCGCCCGGGGCCAGGGTGCCGGTGGCGTGCCGGATCCACTCCTCGGGTCGACCCGACCCGGCGGTCTCCCGGCCGGAGTGGATGGTGACCGTGCGGCGGCCGGCGCTGTCCGGCTCGCCGACCGCGACCCGTAGCTGCGCGGCCCCGCCGTCGGTGAGGACCAGCGGTACCTCCAGGGTCAGGTCCTCCAGCAGGTCGCAGCCCACCTCGTCACCGGCCCGCAGGGCCAGGTCGACGAAGGCGGTGCCGGGCAGCAGGACCGTGCCGTTGACCGCGTGGTCGACCAGCCAGTCCGGCTGGCCGGTGGCGACCCGGCCGGTGAGCAGCAGCCCGTCCGAGTCGGGCAGCGCGACGACCGCGCCGAGCAGCGGGTGGTCACTCGCGCCGAGGCCGACCGAGCCGACGTCCCCGGCGCCCTGGGTTCCGCCGCCGAGCAGCCAGAACCGCTGGGTCTGGAAGGCGTACGTGGGCAACGGCACCCGCTTCGCGGTGGCGCCGTACGCGGGCCGCCAGTCGATCGGCAGTCCTCCGGCGTACGCCTCGGCGAGTGAGGTGAACACCCGGCGCAGGCCGCCCTCGCCGCGCCGGAGCGTACCGGTGACGGTGGCGGGGCTGCCCAGCTCGTGCAGGGTCTCCTGGACGGCCATGGTGAGTACCGGGTGCGGGCTCATCTCCAGGAAGCTGCCGTACCCCTGCCCGGCGAGTTCCCGGACCGCGTCGAGGAACCGGACGGTCTGCCGCAGGTTGGTGTACCAGTACCGGGCGTCCATGGTCGCGGTGTCGATGAACTCGCCGTACACGGTGGAGAAGAACGGCACGTCGGTGCTGCGCGGCGCCACCGGGGCGAGGACCTCCAGCAGTTCCTCCTCCAGTTCCTCCACCTGGGCGGAGTGCGAGGCGTAGTCCACCGCGATCCGGCGGGCCCGGATCTCGGCGCCCTCGCAGTGGGCGATCAGCTCGTCCAGGGCGGCGACCTCACCGGAGACCACCACCGAGGCGGTGCCGTTGACCACCGCGATGGACAGCCGCGCGTCCCAGCGGGCGATCAGCTCCTCGGCCTGCGCGAGCGGCAGGCCGACGGAGACCATGCCGCCCCGGCCGGCGAGCCGGCGGATCGTCTGGCTGCGCAGCGCCACCACCCGGGCCGCGTCGCTGAGGCTGAGTGCGCCGGCCACGCAGGCCGCCGCGATCTCCCCCTGGCTGTGGCCGACCACGGCGGCCGGCTCGACGCCGTACGACCGCCACACCTCGGCCAGCGACACCATGACCGCCCAGAGCACCGGCTGCACCACGTCCACCCGGTCCAGGCCGGGTTCGCCGCCGCGCAGCACGTCGGTCAGGGACCAGTCGACGAACTCGCTCAGCGCCGCCTCGCACTCGGCGATCCGGGCGGCGAAGGCCGGCGACGACTCCAGCAGGTCCAGCCCCATGCCGAGCCACTGGGAGCCCTGCCCGGGGAAGAGGAACGCCGCCCGGGTGTCCGTACCGGCCGAACCGGTGACCACCTCGGCGGCTGCCGTGCCGCCGGACAGGTCGGCCAGGGCGCGCAGCAGTTCGTCCCGACCGGCACCGGTGACCACCGCCCGGTGTTCGTGCACCGAACGGGTGGTGGCCAGCGCGAAACCGATGTCCCGCAGTGACAGCTCCGGGTTCGCCTCGGCGTACGCCCGCAGCTTCGCGGCCTGGGCCGGGACGGCCTCGGCGGTCCGCCCGGAGAGCGTCCACGGCACCACGATGTCGGCCGGCTCCGGCGCGGCGGCCGGGGTGACCTCGGCCGGGGCCTGCTCCAGGATGATGTGCGCGTTGGTGCCGGAGAAGCCGAACGAGGAGACCGCGGCCCGCCGTGGCCGGTCCACGGCCGGCCACTGGCGGCTGGAGGTGAGCAGTTCGACCGCACCGGCCGACCAGTCGATGTGCGGGGACGGCTCGTTGACGTGCAGCGTCTTCGGCAGTACGCCGTGCCGCAGGGCCTGCACCATCTTGATGATGCCGCCGACCCCGGCCGCCGCCTGGGTGTGGCCGATGTTCGACTTCAGCGAACCCAGCCAGAGCGGGTTGTCGTCGGCCCGGCCCTGCCCGTAGGTGGCGATCAGCGCCTGCGCCTCGATCGGGTCACCGAGCTTGGTGCCCGTACCGTGCGCCTCGACCACGTCCACGTCGGCGGTGGTCAGCCCGGCGTTGGCCAGCGCGGCGCGGATCACCCGCTGCTGCGACGGGCCGTTCGGCGCGGTCAGACCGTTCGACGCGCCGTCCTGGTTGAGCGCGCTGCCGCGCACGATGGCGAGTACCGGGTGCCCGTTGCGCCGGGCGTCGGAGAGCCGTTCCAGCAGCAGCATGCCGGTGCCCTCGGCCCAGCCGGTCCCGTCGGCGCCGGCCGCGAAGGCCTTGCACCGGCCGTCCGGGGAGAGTCCGCGCTGTGCCGAGAAGTCGACGAAGGTACCCGGGGTGGCCATCACGGTGACGCCACCGGCCAGCGCCAGGTTGCACTCGCCGGTACGCAGCGACTGGACCGCCATGTGCGTGGCGACCAGCGAGGAGGAGCAGGCGGTGTCCATGGTCACCGCCGGGCCCTCCAGCCCCAGCACGTACGACACCCGGCCGGAGGCGACGCTGCCGGCGCCACCGGTACCGAGGAAGCCGGCGACCTCGTCGGTCGGCGCGTTCTGGAGGCTGGAGCCGTAGTCGTGGTACATCACGCCGACGAAGACGCCGGTGCGGCTGCCCCGCGCGGAGACCGGGTCGATGCCGGCCGACTCGAACGCCTCCCAGGACGCCTGGAGCAGCAGCCGCTGCTGCGGGTCCATGGCCAGGGCCTCACGGGGTGAGATGCCGAAGAACGCGGCGTCGAACTCGGCGGCGTCGTGCAGGAAACCGCCCTCCCGGGTGTAGCTGGTGCCGGAGCGCAGCGACTCGGGGTCGTAGAGCGCCTCGACGTCCCAGCCCCGGTCGGTCGGGAAGAGACTGATCGCGTCCCGCTCCTCGGCGACCAGGCGCCACAGGTCCTCGGGGGTGCTGACTCCGCCCGGGTACCGGCAGGCGATGCCGACGATCGCGATCGGGTCGTCGTTGACCAGCGCCGGACCGGTGGTGACCTCCTCCGGTGCCGCGCCGAGCAGTTCGGCACGGACGTGCTCGGCCACCGCCGCCGGGGTCGGGTAGTCGAACACCAGCGTGGCGGGCAGCCGCAGCCCGGTGACCGTACCGAGCCGGTTACGCAGCTCGACGGCGGTCAGCGAGTCGAAACCGATCTCCTTGAACGGCCGGTTCGGGTCGATGGCGGACGCCGACGAGTAGCCGAGCACGTCGCTGACCTGGGCGCAGACCAGACCGGAGAGGAGCTTGCCCTGCTCGGCGTCGCTGAGCCCGGCCAACCGGCGGGACAGGTCGGTGGCGGCCGGTGCGCTCGCGGCGGCCCGCCGCCGGCTGCGCACCAGGCCCCGCAGCACCGCCGGCACCGCACCGCCCCCGGTGGAGGAGTTGAGCGTGGCCACGTCCAGCGAGAGCGGCACCAGGGTCACGGCCCCGCCGGCCAGCGCCGCGTCGAAGAGGGCCAGGCCCTCGTCGGCGGCGAGCGGGCGCAGCCCGCCCCGGGCCATCCGCTCGATGTCGGCGTCGGTCAGTTCACCGGCCATGCCGCTGGTCTGCGCGACGGGTGCCCAGAGGCCCCAGGCGAGGGCCTGCGCCGGCAGCCCGTTCGCCCGGCGGTGCAGGGCGAGGGCGTCCAGGAAGCAGTTCGCGGCGGCGTAGTTGCCCTGGCCGGGGCCACCGAAGACGCCGGCCGAGGAGGAGAAGAGCACGAACGCGGCGAGGTCCGCGTCCCGGGTCAGTTCGTGCAGGTTCCAGGCGGCGTCGGCCTTCGGCCGGAGTACGCCGTCGATCCGTTGCGGGGTAAGCGAGGTGACCACCCCGTCGTCGAGCACACCGGCCAGGTGCAGCACACCGGTGAGCGGCTGTCCGGCCGGTACGGCGGCCAGCACGGCGGCCAGTTCGTCGCGGTCGGCCGCGTCGCAGGCGGCGATGGTGACCGTGGCGCCCAGCAACTCCAGTTCGGCGACCAGCTCCGCCGCACCGGGGGCGGCCGGGCCGCGCCGGCTGGTCAGCAGCAGATGCCGGACCGAGTGGCCGGTCACCAGGTGCCGGGCGAACAGCGCGCCCAGGCCACCGGTACCGCCGGTGACCAGCACCGTCCCGTCCCTGTGCCACTCCGGCGTGGACGGGTGCTCCGGCTGGGCCGCGCGGGCCAGCCGGGGCGCGAGGATGCCGTCCTGGCGGAGGGCGAGCTGCGGTTCCCCGGAGGCGAGCGCCTCCGGCAGCATGACCAGCGACGAGTCGTGGTCGACGTCGACCAGCACGATCCGGTCCGGGTTCTCCGACTGGGCGGACCGGACCAGACCCCACCCGGCGGCGGCGGCCAGGTCGGTGACGTCCGCGTCCGGGCCGGTCACGACCGCGCCCCGGGTGACCAGCACCAGCTTCGCACCGGCCAGCTTCTCGTCGGCGAGGAAACCCTGGAGCAGCACGAGCAGGTCACGGACGGCCGGGCCGGGGAGACCGGCCGGGCCCGCCGGCACCGCCGCCAGCACCGCCGTCGGCGCGCTGTCCCGGGCGGTCAGGGCGGCCAGGTCCGGGTACGCCGGCGCGGGCAGCCCGAGGTTGTCGAGTCCGGAGCCGAGCAGCGCCCAGTCGTCCGTGGCGACCGGCGTGCCGGGCTGGACCGGGGTCCACTCCACCTGGAACAGCGAGCCGTACCGGGTGTCCCGGACGGTGAACTGTTCGGCGCTGACCGGCCGGGTCGCCAGGGCGGCGACCGAGGCGACCGGCAGACCGGCCCCGTCGGCCAGCAGCAGGGAGACGCCGCCGTTGGCCGGGGTGATCCGTACCCGCAGCCCGGTCGCGCCGGTGGCGTGCAAGGTGACCCCGGTGAAGGCGAACGGCAGGCCGGCCTGCTCGGTCGCCCCGGTCAGGGCGACCCCGTGCAGGGCCGCGTCCATCAGCGCCGGGTGCAGGCCGAAGCCCTCGGCGCTGGTGCCCTCCGGCAGGGCGACCTCGGCGAGGATGTCGCCCCCGTGCCGCCAGGCGGCCCGCAGGCCCTGGAACACCGGCCCGTACCCGAGTCCGGCGGTGGCGAGCTGCGGGTACAGCTCGGTCAGCTCGACCGGCTCGGCGCCGGCCGGCGGCCACGCGGTCAGCTCGGCGGGTGCGGTCGGGGTGGCCGGGGTCAGCACACCGGTGGCATGCCGGGTCCACTCCGCCTGCTCCCCTTCCGGCATGGAGTAGACGTTCAGTGGCCGGCGGCCCTGCGCGTCGGCTTCGCCGACGGTGATCTGGACGTGTACCGCGCCCGAGGCGGGCAGCACCAGTGGCGCCTGGAGGGTCAGCTCGTCCAGGGTGTCGCAACCCACCCGGTGACCGGCGTGCAGGGCGAGTTCC